>JBBRVA010000126.1:0-13451 GCA_038247295.1 Caldilineales bacterium
CGTACACCAGGCTGCTCATGGCCAGCCTGCCTTCGCTCGAACAAAAGGAGGCCGCAAGGGGTATCCCTGGGTTGATGCCCTCGCTGCTCAATAAACCGAAGGGGTGCCCGTTTCATCCCCGCTGCCCAGATGCGTTCGACCGCTGCAGGGTGGAGGAGCCGAAGCTGCAAACGGTGCGACCAAAGCGCGACGTCGCCTGCCATCTGCACTCGGCCAATGCGGTCGGGGCTAATTCGATTAGTAGGGAGGCAGCATGACCGCTTTGCTCGAAGCCCGGCATGTGACCAAGGTGTTCGGTGAGGGGATCTTCAATCGCAGCACCCACCTGGTCGCGCTGGACAATCTATCGCTCACCATCGAGGAAGCGCCGCCGACGATCACCGCCATTGTGGGTGAGAGCGGCAGCGGTAAGACGACCTTCGCCCGCCTTATGCTCGGCCTTACCGAGCCGACCAGTGGCGAGATCTGCTATCGAGGGGTTGACATGCGCCACCTCGACCGGGACCAGCGTCGCCAGTTCCTGCGCGACGTCCAGGTGATCTTCCAAGATCCCTACGAGGTCTACAATCCGTTCTATCGGATCGACCATGTGCTCGAGGAGCCGGTGGCAAACTTCCGCCTGGCCAAATCGAAGGCGCAGGGGCGGGAGCTCATCGCAGAGGCGCTCACGTCCGTCGGCCTGCGTCCGGAAGAGACGTTGGGGCGTTACCCGCACCAACTCAGCGGCGGCCAGCGACAGCGGGTGATGGTGGCCCGATCCCTGCTCCTGCGCCCGCGCGTGATCATTGCCGACGAGCCGGTGTCGATGATCGATGCATCCTTGCGCGCGACCGTGATCGAAAGCCTGCGCGATCTGAATCGCCGGTTCGGGATCTCGCTCATCTACATCACCCACGATCTCACCACGGCCTACCAGCTCAGCGAGAACATCGTCGTTCTGTATCGGGGGGCGGTCGCCGAAGCTGGCGACGTCGAACGGGTGGTCAAGGAGCCGGAGCATCCCTACACGCGCTTGCTGATCGGGTCGATCCCGCGACCGGATCCTAAGCACCATTGGGGGATCAAGGAGAAGGCGCCCGACCGGGTGCCCTCTGGGCGCAGCAACAATGGGGCAGGGGGTGGAGCAGGGGGGAGCGCCGGGCGGCAAGGGTGTCACTTCGCCGATCGGTGCCCGAACGTGATGGCGATGTGTCGCGAGAAAACTCCGCCCCTCTACCAGACGGCGCCACACCGGGCCACGGCCTGTTACCTCTATCGCGACTCGCCGGTGGCCGCGCCGGAGAAGCTCAGTGAGATCTTTGTCGCACGTGCCTGAGATGCACAGGCCAGTCCTGAACCTGGAGGACTCTGGAGTGGCCACAAAGTCTTGTCGCAGCTACTAACCCCACCCGCATCCTAACCCTAACCCTCCTGGGAAGGGAGGGGACCGTGACGGGGCAGAAGCAGTAGCATCTATTGTCCCACATCAGTTCCTTCCCTTCCCAGGCTTCGACGTGAGCCGAGTGCCCACCGGGCGCGAACGGGAGGGTTAGGGTGGGGTGGCTTGGTAGTTATGTCCTTTCTATCCCCTCTGGAAACTAAAGCTTCCAGAAAGGTTAGAATCTATCTGAATTGTACCCATAACAAGGAAGAGGAAACTTTTACCCATGACGTACTCGACACGTTTTACTCGACGTTCTTTCCTGATTGGGGCCGGCTCCACCAGCATGGCCATGCTCCTCGCCGCCTGCGCGGCGCAGCCGGCTGCGCCGGCCGAGCCAGCGGCGGCTGGTGACGCGGCGGCCGGCGGTGCGGCGGCCGCGCCAGCAGGCGGCGCGAAGGCAGAAGTCGCCCGCAAGGACACACTCGTGCACTATGGCGGCGACACAGAAATTGTCGAACCGACGAACTTCAACCCTTACTCGCTCGGCGGGCTGGGACGGATTCGTGGTCCACTCAACAAGACGATCTTTGAGTTCTTCTACTACTACAATCACAACGACGGCGCAGAGATTCCCTGGCTGGCGGAGAGCTACACGGTAGCCGAAGACTTTATGAGCGTCGATGTCGCGATTCGCCCAGGGGTAGCATGGAACGACGGCACGCCCTTCACCGCGGACGACGTCAAGTTCACCCTGGAAAAGCTGCGTGACACCCCAGAATTGGCGTTCTCCTCGGACATGAAGGAGTGGGTGAAAGAGGTCGCAGTGGTGGATGATCAGCACTTCACGATCAACCTGAACAAGGCCAACCCCCGCTTCTTCTATTTCTACTTTGTCGAGAACTCGGAAATCCAAGTGGCGATCCTGCCCAAGCATATCTGGGAGAACGAGGATTGGACCACGTTCCAAAACTACGACCTGGCCAAGGGGTTGCCGGTGGGCACCGGACCCTTCAAGCTGGTCGAGGCGGGTCCCCAAGGCGTGTTCTTCGACCGTGACGACAACTGGTGGGGCGTGAAAACCGGCTTCTCGCAGCCGTCCAAGATCACGCGCCAATCGTTCCTTCCGCTCGGTACCGGCGCAGCGACGTTCGCACGCATGATCAACAACGAACTGGATGTGGACTGGACCGTCCAACCCGGCGAGTTTGTCGCTGGCATGGCGCAGAACCCGGATCTCAAGAGCTGGAACGCGGAAGGGCCTTCCTGGGGCGCCCCCGACGCCTGCCTTTACACGCTGGGGCTCAACACGCAGTGGGGCCCAATGGCCGACGTGCATGTGCGCCGAGCGGTTCAGGCAGCGATCAACCGCGAACAGGTCGTAGACCTGGCCTACGAAGGAGGGACCGTTCCGTTGGTTCTGCCCTTCTCGACCTTTGGTGGCCTTGAGCCGTACCGGGAGCTATGTGATGATCTGGTCGAGCAGTACAAGCCCGACAATCCCTCTCAGGCACTGGTCGATGCGGAAATGGCGGAAGCCGGTTACGAAAAGGACAGCGAAGGCTTCTGGGCTAAGGATGGCACGCGCATGATACCCGAATTCCACTGCGCCTGTTGGCTGGGACCGATGGGGCCGATCGTCGAAAAGCAACTGCGCGACGCGGGCTTCGACGTTACGGTCAAACTCGTCACCACCACCTGTGACCCGTTCTTCGAAACGGTGCGCACCGGCCAGGCCGACATCTGGATCATCGTCCACTGCGGGAGCAGTCGCGAGCCCTGGGGCACGCTTCAGCACTACCACAGCAAATTCAGCTCACCAGAACAGGGCCAGACGAACAACTATATCTGGGCCAACAGTCAGTACAATAATCCGGAATATGACGCGCTGATCGATCAACTAGATGGTATTCCGCCCTCGCCGGACGATTCGAACTACACCGATCTGGTCCGCCAGTGCATCGAACTCTACCTGCGCGACGTGATCGAGATCACAATGTCTGAGGAACGGCACGTCCGCACCTATAACAACCACTATTGGACGGGCTGGCCGAGTGCGGACAACGCGTACGTCGCGCCCTATGCGCTGTGGGCGAGTTTCATGCTCGCGCTGCTCAAGGTCGAGCCGACAGGCGCGGTGTAGCCCAGGCCAAGCTTGTAGATAAACCTTACCCGGGTTAGACCTGAGCTTTTTGGTAGAACAGTAGGGCAGTAAAACAGGAAGACAGTGAGTGATCTACTGTCTTCCTGTTTTACTGCCCTACTAAAGGGAATTAGGAGTTTCTTGGTATGCCAATCGTCCGTAGGATGGTGGTCGGACTTGTCGGTGCCGCCTTGATGATCGCTGTTGCGGCGTGTGGGTTACCCTCCGCCAATGAGGCGTCCTCAGGTTCTGGCAGCCAAGCTCTGGCGCTTGTGGCCGAGACACCGACGCGCCAACCGTCCGGCAATGTCGTGTGGGGTAGAGTTCCCTACTGCAGTTGTCTCGCCGACTCTGCGACAGCCAATGTCGCTGACGCGCTAAAAAAGGCCAACCTGACCGTCAGCTTGAAAGAACTGAGCCCGCGCGATGGCTGGCTGTACTTCGCGGCGACCTTCGAGCCACATGCCGCCAAATTGGATCAAGTGGGGGCTGCTATGGTAGCAGGCGGCGCTGAAGTACTTGAAGGTGCGCCCTGAACATACGACCAAGCGGACGAAGTAGTCTGAACTTGAGGAAAAGAAGGGAAAAGAAAACCGCAACCAGTCTTTTAGACCAATTGCGGTTTCACCATACACCGATCAGAATGCTTTAGGCATCCTGCGTGTCGGGGCGAGAGGATTTGAACCTCCGACTTCTTCGTCCCGAACTCTAATCGACTGTGCTGGGTATTTTCCCGCTCACTCTCTGAGCAGAAAAACAATAAATGGTACCACCGACAAGGTGTAAACTATTCAGTTATTAATGACTCTAACAGCTCGACACGCAATTATCAAGCACGATTGCGCTATACCTAGACTTCGATGGTGTATCAGTAATTCGGCCAGAAAGTCAGATCTAATAAATGATCTGCGGTCCAGCGACAATAAGCGGGAAAGTCTTCAATCGAACAATCAGCGCCCGTTGCAGCAATGATCAAGGCATCCTGGTAAGCTTCCTCAACGTAATCTTGGGCGTGCGCTTTCAGGCTGGCGTTGCTTTTCAGCATGTGCCGCAACTGAATGCGCCAAGTTTGTACTTCGCGCTTCCAGTGGTTTACGGCTTGGCTGTTTGGTTCGCATTCAAGTTTTAACAGGTGTTCTATGATCTTCACGAATACGTTGTGAAGTTCTTTGCGTTCGCTGCGCGCCATATCTTCGATTTCCTCGATCAGGTTTTGTCGGTCTAGATCGGCGTACTCTTCATTGCGCAGCGCATCAGCCTGTGTTAATGCCCATTTTGAGAAGTCTGTTTCGTAGAGAAGTTGAGTCATGCACTCACTTTTTCCTTTACCGGTCTACCCGCTTTTTTTAGTGGCCTGGTGCGGATTCGCTCTACGTCATCTTCAGTAAAAAGCCATCTGCCGCCGATGTTATGGGTTGCGCTCACTATTTTTTTTGATAGCAGACTGCGCAAGTGTTCCGGCGTAATCCCGATTGCATCTGCCGCTTCCGGTGGTGTGTATAGGCCATCGATCATGTGAATTCCCTACCTCAATAATTAGTATATTCAACTGTAATATAATACTATCACACCGTATCAGCGCAGTCAATCGGCAATATTTTTGTTTGGTTGCTGTCTTTATCTGCGTTTGTTCCTTAAGGTTTTCCGCAGTACAATCCAGACATCCGCAAAAACTTGCTCCACTCCAGCGAAGGGGTGGTGGCAGCAGGAATTTGTTTACACCTAGTGCCTTGCGCTTAACCACCCTATGAATATAGCTCCTCAATCACTAAGCAATTGGTTAAAAGAATACGATTATATTTGGCAGATGGATCTGCTTACTCCATCAGGGCTAAGTAGCTTTGCCGGAGATCGTGGCATAAGGTCATATTCATCTGATATTATAAAGAATTTTTGGCAGTGCGGTATCCTCAAAGCAGATCTTATACGCTCTAATATAGAAATCCAACTTGATGGAATAAATTTTATAGGAGAAAATGCAGGTGGTCAGCGTCTATACGCAGATGATCGCTTGCTTCAATTTCCTCATGGCCTCAGTGATATAATAAATAAACTGCCTCCACTAACTAAAGATACCCGGTTGCTATTCCACCCCTTTCGGTACTTGGTACTGATGTACATTGATACAGTATTGTGTCATGATTTAAGCCCTATTCAGCAAATTATGTCGAGCAGTGCCGTTCATAGGACTCTCGACCGGTGGCAGAAAGAGTTTAATGAATGGACTAGTAGCGAAGAATTTCTCTCCTCTCTACGTTACCATGAGGAAGTAGCTGCTTTGTGCATTGCGACAGAACCGTGTACTTACCGATTTCTATTTTCAAAATATCGACGCTCGGTTCATATAGATGATGAGACATTTGAGACGAAAAACCAGGAATATCGCGATAAATTATTTAATCACTATCAAAATATCGGTATCGAACCGATTGAAGACGCAAGACACAGATTATGTTTGGCAGCTGAGAGGTTGGATGCTAACAAACAGGTGCATAATATTTTGAGATTGACTACGGGCGAAACGAGAATAAGAAAAATCAAGGATCGACTCGGCGGGGCCATGTTTCTGCTGACAATGGCAGAGATGTTACTCTGAGCAACTAATATTACTCATCCTGACAGCCGCTATCACAGGGGTTTTCGTCCCTTTAATCCTCAAATGGAGAGATGAACGCAAGCTGCGCGAGCAAAAAGAGCATGAGGCGCAACTTGCTCGGCAAGGCAAAATCATCGAAGCACAAGCGGCATTGTTAGAAAATTTAGCCAAGCAGCTATGGGAATTTGAAAACCTTGCCTTAACTGTCTCTTACTATAAACTCAATGCAAGCGATGAAAAGTACCAAAATGCATTGCAGGAATATGATGCCAAAGCCTGGTCATATTTTAGCAATATTCGTATCGAATTGAGTAAAGCCCATCGATTGACAAGTGCCGACACCTACCAGATGCTGTATGATTTCTACCGAGATTGGCTCATTGAGATGGATGCTATCTTGATGGCTTTGGTCAAAAATAATGTCTCTATTGAGGAGTGGCGCAAATATCACGATGCCTTTCAAGCAACCATAGGAGAAAAAACAGACCCGATACTGAATCGCCTGTCAGAGGAATTCCACTTAGGCAAGCAAAATAATTGAAGTAATCTTCGCAAAATCAACGTCACCTAGATATTCCAGTAAGTAGCCAAAGCCATAGGTGTAATTCTGAATCGTATTCGGGCTAAACTCCAGCCGCTTATCAAGCCAGTATTCGTTGATCGCTGCGGATAGTTTCAAAAGACGAAGTGATATGCGGCTGAATTTTGGGTAACAAAAAAGGCCGGTTGTCAACTGAATAAACAGTCAACAACCGGCCTTAGACCAGTGTATTTACATCTATCAGAATGATTTAGGCATCCTGCGTGTCGGGGCGAGAGGATTTGAACCTCCGACTTCTTCGTCCCGAACGAAGCGCGCTACCAAGCTGCGCTACGCCCCGATATTGCTTACCAAGTATACTCCAGTCTGGTCAAAAGCTCAAATTGTCGGGTGCGCCGGTTACAAACAACCTCCACACAGTCCATAAATACGGCATGGATCTCGTCCAATGGCTAGGGAAAATCGTTGTGTGGATGGTGAATATTGCCTTTGCTACGAAGATGCGTGTATACTGTGCAACCGTGTGCTACACTAGCAACGATGGTAAAAAAGCGCACTTTGCATCGCAGCGCACCTATGCTATAATTGGTGCTATGATCCACAGCGAAACCCTGGTTGTGCGCTCGATTGGTTTTGCTGGGATTAATTAAGATAACGCATGAATAATTAATGGCAACGATATTAGGGTAAGACGAGCGATAGTGCCGCGTGAGTACTCGAGAGAGTCGCGGGAGATAATAATGATTGAAGTGACGATAGAAAGTATTCGGGCCAGTTTGATGTCTACCAACCGCATTGTCGTGCTGCGCGAGGAAGGTGGAGAACGCTTTCTGCCCATTTGGATTGGACCCTTTGAAGCCGAAGCCATTACATTACAATTGCAGGGCATGGATGTGCCGCGTCCGTTGACGCACGACCTGCTGAAAAATGTGATCGAGACGATGGGCGGCGAAGTACTACACGTTTTGATCAGCGGGTTGGAACGCAGCACCTATTTTGCGCGCATTGTCTTGGATGTAGATGGCAGCACGGTCGAGATCGACAGCCGCCCCAGCGACGCGATTGCGCTGGCGGTACGCGTCAGTTCACCCATTTATGTGGCCGATGATGTGATGGATAAGGCGGCCATGGAACCCGAAGAAGAAGTCAGCCTCACCGAAGGCGAAGCACAAACCGACGAGGATGCCTCCCCAGAAGATTTGGGCGCATTCCAGGATTTCGTCGAGGGTTTGGATCTAGACAATCTACTCGGTAACAACTAGACCCGGTCACCTGTTCACCGTTTGTAAGCTACTCCACTTGAGTCTACATATTCAAATCTGGCCTGCTTTGAGCGCTATCATCCTCCTTATAGGGTGATGTTTAGGCCTGGAACCCGACGCTGGGTTATACAAACCAACAAGACGGCGAGGCTGTTGCAAGACGGCTTCGCCGTTTTTGCACACTAGATTTTTGCATGGATTGTGGTGCGCAAATCGACAAGCCAAAGAGCAATTTATGAACGAGTACGAAATCCCTGCCAAAAGTATACCAGCCAATATCGAGGCCGAGCGCGCCGTTTTGGGCTCGCTGATGATCGACCCCGATGCAATTATTAAGGTTGCCAATTTCCTGCGCGCCGAAGATTTCTTTCGTGAACGGCACGCTTGGCTATACGAAGCAATGCTTGCCCTCAACGAACGCCGCGAGCCACTCGACTTTGTGACGATTGTCGATGAATTGGAACGGCGCAATCAGCTCGAAGAGATCGGCGGCCCAGCCTACTTGACCGAGTTGATCACGAATACGCCGACCGCCTTATACATTGATCACTATGCCCGCATCGTAGAGCGTACCGCCCTGCTGCGCCGTCTGATCGCCGCCGCGGGTAAAATTGCCGAGATTGCCTACGATGAAAGCCAGGATGTGGACGAAGTGGTGGATCATGCCGAACAACTCATCTTCGGCGTTAGCGAAAGTCGCATCCACCGCGACCTAACGCCCATCCGCGCGATTATGTCCAATGTAGTCGATCGCATCGATTTCCTGGCCCGCAATCAAGACACGCTGATGGGGGTGCCGACCGGCTTTACGATGCTCGACCGCTTGCTAGGTGGGCTGCAAAAGAGCGATCTACTAATTTTGGCGGGCCGGCCGGGCATGGGAAAGACGTCCTTCGGTCTTTCAATCGCCCAAAATGCGGCGCGCCGCTATGGCGCACGCGTCGCCGTTTTCAGCTTGGAAATGAGTAACGAACAGTTGGTGCAGCGCTTGCTTTCGATGGAAACCGGCATCGATAGCCACCGCTTGCGCATGGGGGCGGTGCAGGAAGAGGACTGGCCGATCTTGCTGGAAGCGGCCAACTTGCTGGCCAGCACCAGCATCTTTATCGACGACACGCCGGCGGCCAGCGTCACCGACATCCGCACTAAATGCCGGCGTCTTTACGCTGAACATGGCCTGGATATGATCCTGATCGACTATATGCAGTTGATGACCGGTCAGGGCGGTGGCAACGGGCGCAACGAAAATCGCCAGCAGGAGATCAGCTACATTAGCCGCTCGCTCAAGTCGTTGGCCCGCGAGTTGAATGTACCGGTAATTGCCCTCAGCCAGCTTAGCCGTGCGGTAGAAGCGCGTGCGGATAAGCGGCCAATGCTCTCCGATTTGAGAGAGTCGGGATGTTTGACGGGTGACACGTTGGTCTATTTGCCTGACGAAGGAAAATTTACGCCCATTAGTCAGTTGATAGGGCAATGTGGGTTTCGCGTTACTAGTTTAAATCCTGAAACCAGGAAATTAGAACCTGCAATCGTGAGTAACGCATTTTGCACAGGGGTTAAGAATATTTTTGCACTCAAGACTCAATTCGATAGAAGCATAAAAGCAACAGTCAATCATAAGTTTTTAACTATCAATGGTTGGAAACGGCTCGATGCATTGGCTGAGGGCGAACAGATCGCCATACCGGCGCAAAATGATCTCGATTGGGATAGGGTTATATCCGTTGTGCCGGATGGGCAAGCGGCCGTATATGATCTGACCGTACCAGGTAATCAGAACTTTGTTGCAGATAATATCATTGTCCACAATAGCATCGAACAGGACGCCGATGTGGTATTATTTATCTATCGCGAAGATTACTACATCGAAGACACCGACCGTCAGAATATCGCCGACGTGTTGGTCGCCAAACATCGCCACGGCTCGACCGGCACGATCAGCCTCTTCTTCCGCAAAGAGTTGACGCAGTTTCGGGATTTAGAGATTACACGTACAGAACTAGAATATTAGGTGATTTTTGATTTACGATTTACGAGTAATCTCGTCTACGAAGCAGCTTCGTAAATCATAAATCAAAAATCGTAAATCAAAAATCATTATGTCCTTCAAACCAACTGGCTTTATTGGCTTTCCCGATATCAAGATGCGCCCGGTGATCATTCCAGACCATTTCTTCAGCGACTTGTTGCCGCAGATCGACGACTTGGCCGAGCTGAAGTTGACCCTGCACTGCTTTTGGTTGCTCAATGAACAGAGCGGCGAACTGCGCTATTTGCGTGGCGACGATCTGCGGCGTGATGTCCGGTTGTTGGCCAGCTTGACTTTGGCCAGCGATCTGCGCACGCTGCAAGCAACGCTAGAAGATGCCCTGCAGCGCGCCGTCGCCCGCAATACACTGCTGCGCATGGAAATCGACACCGATGTAGAGCAAGGGTCAAAACGCGTGGTGGCGACGGAAGATTGGTACTTTATCAACACGGTTAAGGGTCGGCAAACATTGGCGTTGGTACGCCAGGGTAAGTTGCACGAACTGCAAGCCGTGATCCCAGAGGAAGCCCGGTTACGCGTTGAGCGGCCCAACATTTTTACGCTCTACGAACAGAACATTGGCATGATGACGCCGCTGATCGCCGACCAGTTGCGCGATATGGAAAAGAGTTACACACCCGAGTGGGTGGACGAGGCATTCGGCATTGCCGTCAGCCGCAATAAGCGCAATCTACGCTATGTGCAGGCGATTTTGAAACGGTGGGAAGTAGAAGGGAAGGACAACGAGAGCAATGAAGAAACTGGCCGAGATAGTGAGGCCCAACGGCGGCGTAAATACCTCCCCGATGAATACTCGGATGTTGTCCTTGGATAGTGACAAAATGGATAGCGGCAAAATGGCGAATGGCGACGCGCGCAAAGGCGAAGCGGGTAAAGAACGGTCGGTGTTCCATACCAACCCAAACGGCCAATCCAGCAAGGCGGGCCAAAGTTCGGCGCGCGCCAATGTGCGCATGACTACGCCCGCTGCGCCGGTCTGCGCAATCTGTGGCGGGACGGGCTTCGTGGTGCCGGATCTGCCGCCGGCTCACCCCAATTTTGGCAAGGCGTTGCCTTGTCGTTGCCGCACACAAGAACGTATGGAACGCAGCGTGCGCGTCTTGCAACGCCTTAGCAGCCTGGACCCGGTCAAGCGCCTGACCTTCGAGACCTTTATTCCCGAGCCTTCGCACCTGCCGGCAGAAAAGGCTTTTAACCTGCGCCGCGCCTACGAAACTTGTATCCATTACGCGCAAGAACCAGAGGGCTGGCTGCTGCTCACCGGCACCTATGGATGTGGCAAAACGCATCTCGCCGCCGCCATTGCCAACGCGCGCCTGGACATCGGCCAATCGGCGCTCTTTATGGTCGTGCCGGATCTGCTCGACCATCTGCGTGCCGCCTTTAGCCCACACAGTGAAGTGAGCTACGATGAACTTTTTGAGCAATTGCGCACCACCCCGCTCTTGATTCTGGATGACTTGGGCACGCAAAGCAGCACGCCCTGGGCGCAAGAAAAGCTCTTTCAGTTGCTAAATCATCGCTACAATGCACAACTGCCCACGGTGATTACGACGAATCAGCGCTTAGAGGATCTGGAGCAGCGGCTGCGCAGTCGCCTGCTCGATATGAACCTGGTCAACCATTTTGCGATCATTGCGCCCGATTTTCGCGCCGGTAAAAACCAGATGCAAAGCGATCTGAGCTCACTTACCTTTCATCGGGAGCAGCGTTTTGACAATTTTTTTGTGCAGCGCAACGACTTAAGCGCCGAAGAGCGCAACAATCTGCGCGAAGTCTTCGAGGCTTGTCGCGCCTATACAACGACATTGCAAGGCTGGCTGGTGCTGGCTGGGGCCAACGGCTGTGGCAAAACCCATCTGGCGGCTGCCATCGCCAACCAGCAAGTGGACGCCGGCCGCGGGGATGTGATGTTTATTGTCGCGCCAGATTTGCTCGATCACTTGCGCGCCGCCTATAGTCCACAGGCGATCACTTCTTACGACCGGCGCTTTGATGAGATCAAAAATACGCCGCTGCTCATACTGGACGATTTAGGCACGGAAAGCGCCACGCCCTGGGCCAAGGAAAAGCTTTATCAATTGTTCAACTATCGCTATAACGCCCTATTGCCCACGGTGATTACGACCAGTTCTGAACCCAAGAAGATCGAACCGTGGCTGCGCACGCGCATGTTCGACCAGAGCCGCTGCCAATTTTGGGGCATCATTGCCGCCGGCTACCGGGGGGGGGGCCAACCGCAACCGCCAGTGCGACCGCGCGCACCACGCAAAGCGTAAACTGTATGCCAATTTTTCAAATCGGGGTACAGTGGTGCTAGTACACTTGGGCGGAAATAACCATACTATTCTCCGGTGAATCAGTAGTGAATCAGTAGTGAATCAGTAGGACAGTGAGACAGTACAAACACTGTTCTACTGTCCTACTGATTCACTGTCTTACTTACGCCCAAGTGTACTAGATAGTTCCCGATCTGGTCGGTCCGCCATGTGCCCGGCACCCACTGCGGGCGCGCCAGTTTTATCTTGTAGGTCACACGGTTCGCGCCTAGAAGCGGGAACCCTCAGGGTGCGGCTCACGACGAAGCCTCTGGTGTGACACGCCGTTGTAGAAATTATGGGCCGGGCACATTGAACTCTTCGCCGTCGACCGCGCGCTGCCCAAGCCTGCAAAGTGGTACACTTGCCTTTGTCCACGCACCCGTTTATGCTATACTACAACAAGAATTTATCTTATTATGCTGGATGGTAAAGAAGGCGCGCATGGCTCATTTTGATCAATCGCATCCGACAAAGGAAGTTGCCGATTTTCTCGTGCATGTGCGCGAACAGGGAACACCGCTGCGGGTTGATAGTGAAACCGAGACGTACTATGTACTAACGGCCGCGCAACTGGTGAAATTGCTCCAATCTGAAGGTGGCTCCCCTGGTGATGATATTGATGTTGATAATATTGACTTAGCCACTAATCGCTCCTTTAGTCTGCAAGATTTCGGGCTAACGGAAGCCGATTTGGTCGCCTATGAAAGGCAGCAACGAGTACAAAGGGCAGCCGTCAATGCACAAAAACAACATCCGCTGCGTGCTGATTTAAAACAGCGCTTGGATGCCCTTCCAGCGCTTGAACGGCTTTCGCCCCAGCGTGCAGCACAAGAACGCGAACAATTGTTAGAAGAGCTAGAAGCTGCCATGCTCAATAATTTACACGCCCTCCTATCTAAACCGAAATCATAGCCCCGAAATTATAGCCCCGAAATCATAGCCCCGAAATTATAGCCCCGAGATCATAGCCCCGAGATCATAGCCAATGTCGAAGCGTGAGCTTACCCTGCGTTATCTGGTTGATGTGCGTGCCGCAGGTCGTTGTGAATACTGCCGTCGTTACAAAAGATTGATCGGTGAAACCTTTCTAGAGGTGGAACACATTCTGCCACGCTCACGCGGTGGGCTTACAACGCCCTCGAATCTGGCCTTTGCTTGTCGGCGCTGTAATCTACTAA
>JBBRVA010000127.1:0-13423 GCA_038247295.1 Caldilineales bacterium
AACAGTGCCAAAGATAACGGCGAAGAAAAGTGTGGCGCTGATGCAAAGCAATCCGACGCCAACCACGGTTTCCATCAAGAAAGGTGTCCAGGCCGGTGAGGCGTAAGGCACTGCGCCCAGCATGGTGCGACGGGGCGCGCCATATTCCAAACCTAACATGTGGTAGCCATTGGCAAAGAGCAACATACCAAAGAACCAGGTCCAGGCCTGACCAAGCGCCAACCACTTGCTAAAGAGCTGTTTGCCACTCAATTTTGGCACCAGCCAGTAGCAAATGCCAAAGAAGGTAAGCGTCGTCGCCGAACCCACCGTCAAGTGAAAATGGCCAGGGATCCAGGTCGTGTTGTGGACGGCCATGTTTAGATTATACGAGGAATTGGTGATGCCACCAATGCCACCAAAGACAAAGAGAATCATGGCCAGGTTTTGGGCGGCGTAGGAGGGATCGCCCCAGTTCAATTTGCCAATCCAGGCCAACCAGCCTTTGCCACCGCGGGCGCGCGCGCCCAGTTCTAGCGAGGCAACCACGGTAAAAGCGGTCAACAAGCTCGGGAAGCCGACACCGTAGGTCAAGAGCATGTGGAGGAACTTCCAACCCTGAGGAATGCCAGGGTCGGTAAATTGATGGTGGAAACCAACCGGGGTCGAGAACAAGAGAAAGAGCCAGAAGACCAAGCGCGCCAGCGGCTCGCTGAACATCTTACCACCGGTCTGGGCTGGCAACATGGCATACCAGGAGACATAGGCCGGTAGCAGCCAGAAGTAGACCAGCGGATGACCAAAAAACCAAAAGAGTGTGCGTCCCAGCAGTGGATCCGTGCCGGACAGCCAACCCAGCGACCAGGGCAGGAGAAAGCCCAAAATTTCTACGGCCACACCCAAGGTGCAAAGTTGCCAGAGCACCATCGTGATCAGCGCGGCCAGGGCGATAAAAGGTGTACGTACCCCTGGATTCTCTTTGCGCCACGCCCAATAGGTAAAGTAAAGCCCGTAGCCAACTGTCCAAGAGCCGACAACGATCAAGGTAAGACCAACATAGAAGGTCCAGTCGGCCATTAAAGGCGGATAAAAAGTATAAAGAACAGTCGCAAGATTCATTAATAATGGGTAGGCAGCCAGCAGCAGACCCACCACCATTAGCACGAGCGCCAACACGTTGATCCACGGATAACGTAACGGCCGGTTAAGGCTACGTACGGTGGCAAAAGTGAAGAAACCACAAATAAAGAAGGTTGTCCAGACCAGGGCATTGAGCACGCCATGAATCGTTAGCCCTTGATAGTAACTTTTAAGAATTGGCAGGTAAGGGTAGAGATCAAGCCCGGCATGTTCCAACCCTTGTAAGACACCGAGGGCTAAGCCAATTGTCAGCGCGCCGATGCCGATGCCGACATTCCAGCCGGTGAGCCGGTCGACAACTTTTAGGTCAGTTTCGGTCAATGGCGTCGGCTTGGGCGTAATCGCCACTGTGAAGCCAGGCATTGCTTGTGCAGTCATTATCCTCTCCTAGGTAATGAAAAGTTAGATCAATAAGTAATCGGTAATAAGTAAGTGATAAGTGGTAATTCACTGTCTATACGATGATTCGCACATAATTACTGCTTACTACTTACCAATTAGCGGGCCGCAGTTTCTGTTGACTCGACAATGATTCTGCCATACATGGTATGATGCCCAATCGTCGGGCCGGCCGCGCCGCAATACTCATGGCAGATCATATTGTAGGTGCCAGGCTTATCAAATGTGGCTTTCAGCGTCGAAACTTGGCCAGGTAAAATCATCATATTGAGATTGGTCTCCATCACCTTGAAGCCATGTTGCACGTCGACACTGGTGATGTAAAAAGTGATGCTGGCGCCGGCCGGCACACGAATTTCTTCGGGGGTAAAACTCCAAGTCGCCGCACGGATATAGGCTTCATATTTGCCCGGCGCCAACTCACGCAGCCCAGGGTTGGCAAAGGGGCTACCTTCGGCCATGATCTCAGCGGGCTTGATCCGTTGATAGGCCCCCGGCACTTGAATCCCCCAGGCCACGCTAGCCGTGATAACGGCCGCCAAGAAAATCGTCATCATCAACAGGCTGACGCGGATCCAGGCTGCTTCGTAGCGATCGACATGTAAGTTCGGCAGGTTGCTCGATTCAGGCGCAGTTGCGTCACTCATTGGTTCATTCCTCTCGACAACATGGTTAGATAGGCGGCCCCCCACAAGGTAACGGTGAGGATGACAAAAACTACCAGCAAGGCAATCGTTCCTTTCGGCGTATCTGGGTTTTTCACAATCGACTCCTTTCAAAGCTTGAATAAATAATTTTTACTGATCAAATACTTCACATCCTCAGCCATATCGGCAGGCGACATGCCGGGCGGAAAAAGTAACCGTGTGTAACCTTCGGCATCGACAACCACCACCGTACTAGTATGCTCGACAGGTAAGACAGCCGGCGGCGCTGCGGCGTGGGAAGCTGTGTGCCCAGTTGAGACGTGGTCATCGAAGAAGACACCGAACCCGGTCGCAACGGCGCTAAGCGTCTCCACCGGTCCCGTAAGCCCCACAAACGTGTCATCAAAAGCCGCCAGGTAGTGCGCCAGCTTTTCCGGCGTATCATGCGTCGGATCAACGGTTAGCAAGAGCACTTGCACCTGATCGGCCTGATCACCCATCAATTGGCGCATTTGTTTCAATTCGGCCAGGGTCAAGGGGCAGACATCGGGACAGGTCGTGTAACCAAAGAAGAGTAAGACAATTTTACCGCGTAAATCGCTCAAGCGCAACGGTGCACCGGTGGAAGCGGTTAGGGTAAAGTCGGCGGCGCGTTCCGGCGATTGCAGCAACATGCCATGAAATGGCTGCGGCCGCAGCCACCAGAGTACAAAGAGCAAAATAATAGCGGCGAAAACAACAAGGCTGCTGGTGAACCAAGGAATTGTGCGCCGCGAGGTACTACGCATAGATGCGGTCGTTTGATCAATCGTTGTATGTGTCATTGCCGTAAGAAATACTCAGAAAAATAAGTACCCAAACCAGTAATCACGCCGGGTAACAAAGAAACAGATGCGCGGCCTCGTAAGCAAAGCGGGCCGCGCCAGTGCTGTTGCGCGCCTCGGTTGCAATTAAGCCTAGATCGCGCTCGATGATTGCCAATTCCGGCGTCGCCGTACGATAGCGGGCGCGCACAATGCCAGTGCCGTCCACCAAGACAAACATTGGCTCAAAGGTGAAGTCACCGCGCGTATCGGGCTGATAATAAACGCCAAAACCGCCACCAATCACATTTTTAAGCTGGGTCTCCGTGCCGCTGACAAAGCGCCAGGTATCCGGCTTAGCGGCGAAACGCTGCGCATAGGCGCGCAATTGCTCGGGCGTATCGCGCGTTGGATCAAAGGCGATGGTAATCAAGGTAACCGGCAACCCTTGTAGATCCAACTGTTCAAGCCGCGCTTGTAGCGCCTGCATCACCAAGCTGGTCTGTGGGCACGGCGCTTGACAACCGGTGTAGGTAAAGTTGTAGAGGACCAGATGGCCGCGCAAATCTTCATTCGTCAGGCGTGCGCCATCCTGGTCCACTAGAGCAAAGCCAGGGCCGAGCGCGATGCGCGGCAAGACCTGGATTGGCCGCCAGAAGACAAAGACCATAATGGCAAGTAATGGCAGTGCGAAGAGTGCATACCACCTGCCCAAGTGGGGCGCTGAAACCGGTAATACTGGGCGGGACGCGGTTGATGTACGATTCATAGCCACTTTACCCGTGCCGTGCCAGATAGTTCCAAGCGCTTAACGCAGCCTTGACTCCTTCACCAACCGCAACCGGCACTTGTTCGGCATAGACATTGGTCACATCACCAGCCGCAAAGAGACCAGGCACGCTAGTTTCGCAGCGTTGATTGACAATAACGTGTCCATCTTCATCCAGATCTACCAGATCGTGGACAGGGTTGTTGTTTGGCAATAGCCCTTGTTGAATAAAGACGCCTTCAACCTCCAGCGTGCGCGTGGCGCCATTGCCGCCCATCAAATCAATCCCAGTGACAAATTCATCACCGGCAATCTGCTGTACTTCCCAATCGCGAAAGGTAGAGATACGCGGGTGGTGAAGGAGCCGGTCAGTCAGCTTAAATTCACCTAGCTCGCGCGTGCGCGCCACAATGAAGTAGACATGTTTGGCCAGCCCAGCCAATTTGAGCGCCGCGCCAATCGCACGTTCGCCGCTGCCGATCACGGCCACATTCCGCCCTTTGAAGAAGGGCGAATGGCTGATGGCGGAATAGCTGACACCACGCCCCGCAAATTCTTTTTCCCCGTGAATATAGAGCCGCTGCGGTCGTGCGCCGGTGGCCACAATCAATGTTTGGGCGCCGATCATCGTCTGGTCGGCCAGGGTCAATTGGAAGCCCCCGCCTGCGCCGCGGTTTACCACAACAGCCACTTCTTGGCTGATGCGCGGCGTGGCACTATCCGTGATGCGCACATCAAAGTCGCGTACCAGATCACCACCCCACACGGTTTGGGTGGGCGGTCGATCGCGCAAGGTAAAGGAATGGCTGACGCGGCCCTCCATTTCTGGTGCGACCAAGGCTACATTTAATTGTGACTGCATGGCATAAAATGTGGCAGCCAGACCTGCAGGTCCGCCACCAATAACGACCAATTCATATTCAGGCATAATAGGTCCCCTTGCTTTCTGCACTATCTGTGAGCCAATGCGCGCCTGTTGCACTTGGTGCAACGCGGCACGCAGGTACTCGGGAGGTCCGCCTTTGCTCACAAAGAGATCAACCCCGGCTGCCAGCGCAGAGCCAGCTGCTTCCGGTTGCCCACTTAAGGCGACAACAAAAACCTGGGAGTTGGTTATATGTAAATCATTGATCAATTTCTTGCGCGCGTTGGGCGTATTGAGCCCGGGCAGCTCCCAGTCTAACAGAATTAGATCGGAATGGGCAACTAGAGCATCTTGCAACAACGCAGCTACATCGCCGACCTCGCGAATTAACTCGACCCCTGGTTCTTGTTCTAAAAATAATCGAATGGCCAGGCGCAACCACGCCTGGTCATCGGCAATGAGCACATGCACGCTTTATTCTCCTCATGCCGGATGGGCTGGCTGATAATCAATCGACAAACAAGGTGGTTGCTATTGGACATACACGCTCGCCAGCCATAAGCTGTTCGAGGTAGCCATACTATAAAGCAAAAAGGAGATAAGTGCGCCGGATGGATGACGAGGATATGGACCGGCTAGATGGAGAGTTTACTACCTGGCCACTTGACCAGGCAGGAGGAGAAATTGACTATTATCAGGCAACAGCTAGCACTGCAGGCAAGCAACTAGTACACTTGGGCGTAAGTAAGACAGTGAATCAGTAGGACAGTAGAACAGTGTTTGTACTGTCTCACTGTCCTACTGATTCACCGGAGAATAGTATGGTTATTTCCGCCCAAGTGTACTAGTCACTGATCTGACTACTGATCACGGCTTACTGCCCTTCTTTCGGCACCAGGTTGTGTTGTAGAGCAAAGGCGACGGCCTCGGTGCGACTGGCAACATGCAACTTGGAAAGGACGTTGCTCACATGAAATTTTACGGTGGAACGACTCACAACCAATTCATCGGCAATTTGGGTATTGTTCAAGCCACGCACCATCAGGCGCAAAACATCCTGTTCGCGTGCGGTCAGGTTATCGCCCGGTAGCGGTATCCCATGTTTGGTCGCGGTGTCAATCAACGCTTGCGCCGCTTCCGGCGCCAGGGTAGGCCGGCCACGGCGCGCGGCGCGAATGGCCGCGGCCAGTTCGTCGGCCGAGATATTTTTCATCAGATAGCCAATCGCACCCGCTTTGAGCACATCTTGGATCAAATTATCTTCTTTGAAGCTGGTCAAGGCGAGTACTTGCACCTGGGGCGAACGTTCGCGGATCGCGCGCGTTGCCGTGGCGCCATCCATGCGCGGCATGATCAGATCCATCAAGATTACATCCGGGTGCAGCCGTTCACACAAACGTACCGCTTCCGCTCCGTCCGCAGCTTCGCCCACCAATTCCAGATCATCGTAAGCAAGCAGAAAAGCCGATAACCCACTGCGTACAACCGCATGGTCATCCACAAGCATTACACGAATTGGTGATCCATTAGTCATTTTTAATCCTCAGAATCAAATTTACCAATGCAACGAAACAACTGTCCCCAAGTCGGGCTGGCTCTTAATGGATAAGGTAGCACCAATTGACTCGGCGCGCTCGCGCATAATATCCAGGCCCAGGTGTTCGGGCCGGATTGTTTCTATGGTAAAGCCACAGCCATCGTCAGCAATCGTCAGTGTAACTACTTCCGGATGTCGTTCAAGCCTGATCTCGACATGTTGGGCGCGAGCATGTTTGGTCACGTTATTCAGAGCTTCTTGGGCAATGTGATAAAAAGCAACCTTGACATCCGGCGGCAAGGTGCGTTCTCCTTGGATCGTCAGGTTAACAATCACACGCGCCCGTGCGGTAAGGGCATCAGCCAACAGCCGTAGCAGATCGCTTAAATCCACCTCTTTGAGCGTGGCGGGCCGCAATTCGAGCAACAAGGTCCGCATTTCGGCCAATGCACCGCGGGTCAATTCGCGCAACTCACCAATCCGCCGCTTACCTTCCTCCAAATTGCGATCCCATAAACGTGGAATAACGTCGGCAATCAGGCTGGCGGAAAAGAGCGTCTGCGTAACTGAGTCGTGCAAATCGCGCGCGATGCGATTACGTTCGGCGGCCACAGCCGTGCGTTCCACTTGAGTGCGCAGCCGGGCATTCTCAATCGCCAGCGCCATTTGATCACCAACCGTGGCCGCCAATTCGATATCTTCGCGCGAAAATGGACGCGGGTGGGTATATAAAAGGACAAGCCCGCCATAGACTTCCTGCTTTAGCGTAATGGGAACCGCCAATTGGGCACAATAGTGAGATCGGGTTCCCTCTTGCGCTTCTATAGTTACTGCCACGGGTTGTCCTTCAGCGAGCGACTTGCCCAGGATAGTCAAGTCTAAGTCTTCATTAGCTTGTGGCTCTGCCGACAGCGTAAGCCCAGCGGAGGCATGAATGACGATGCGCGTGCTGGCATCTTCCATGCTATAAATGGCGCAGGCGTCGGCATTTAATAATTCGCGCGCCTGCACGACAATTTGTTCGAGCGTTGCATTGAGAGATTGGTTAGAGTTGAGGATATTTAAGATACCGCGTAGCCCATCTGCCACCTGTCGCCGCCGTTCTAACTCGCGTGTTCGCGCTTCGACACGCCGCTCCAATTCCTCTTCTGTCTGTTTACGGCGTGTAATATCGGTAACGGAGCCGAGTATAAGCATCTCGTCACCAACATGGATGTGACTCAGGCCTGCCTCAATTGGGAACTCAACGCCGTCTTTACGCCGGCCTGCCAGATCCATGCCCGACCCCATCGAACGCACATGGGGGTGCATGACATAGCCAGACCGATGCACTTGGTGGATAGTACGAAATCGTTCGGGGAGCAGCAGTTCCAAAGGTTGACCAAGCAGTTCATCGCGCTGATAACCAAACATTTCTTCTAGCTTGACGTTGACATACAAAATGTGACCGGCGTGGTTCACCATCACAATCGCAATTGGTGCAGATTCCACCAGAAGCTTGAGGCTCTCTGGGTTGTCCCAACTAAGGGCTGGCATTGCTGAGCTCATGGGGTAAACTTTACCATAACAAATATTATTCTGCTCGATACGATTCGCTAGGAGCCTAAACGTAAGATAATTATACTACAATCAGCCTAGATCGCATACTACCATTAAACTCGTCATAAAATCCTACCTAGTCAGTTGACTAGGCAGCAAACTAACTATCAGGCGAGGTACGAGTCCGGTCCGCTGGCCGATACGCAACCGTTTGAACTCGCCTATACTTGGCACCAGATAAGAAAACAGAGGGCGAAACGGAAAAGCAAACTGAAAAGCGTAAGATAAAGCGATTCAAGTTTGCAAAGCAAACCCTTATTTAGAAACGAATGAATCACTTTCAAAGGAGCGACAAATGAACATTTTCAATATCACCCATCGCGAAATTCCTGACCCACCAGTGGCCCATTTTTTCTTCAACAATACGCGTAGCTCTTGGTTATGGCTGATTGTGCGCCTCTACCTGGGTTATCAATGGATTGAAGCTGGTTGGCACAAGGTAACCCCAGAATGGTTGAATGGCGGCGAGGCCCTCAAAGGCTACTGGACACGTGCAATTGCCATCCCAGAGACGGGTCGCCCAGCAATTTCCTACGACTGGTATCGCACTTTCCTTACCTACATGCTGGAATCCGGAAGTTATACGTGGTTTGCCAAGGTGATTGTTTTCGGCGAGATTTTGGTCGGTGTTGGTTTAATCGTGGGTGCGTTTGTTGGCATTGCAGCCTTCTTTGGTGCGCTGCTCAACTGGAACTTTATTATGGCCGGCGCAGCCAGCACGAACGGAATGCTCTTTGTCCTGGCCATCTTGCTGATGTTGGCCTGGAAAGTAGCTGGCTACATCGGGTTGGATTACTATCTGTTGCCGTTGCTGGGTACACCCTGGCGTGGTGAGACAAAAGCGGCTGGACCGACGGGCAAGTTGGCGACTAGCCGGGCCTAAGACTAAACAGTTCATAAGTAATAGGTAAGTGGTAAGTGGGTGATAATTCTTCCCACTTACCACTTACTTATTTGTATCAGTTGTCAAACAAGGAGTAAATTATGTATAAGACAATTCTAGTTCCTCTTGATGGATCGCAACGCGCCGAACGGATTCTGCCCTATGTGGAAGCGTTGGCGCAAAAGTTTGGTGCTCACCTCATCTTGCTACAGGTCATCGAGCCAGTCGTTGCACCGATGACGCCTTATGGGATGGCGCCCTACTACGCTACCGATCAGGTAACCCGCTGGCTGGAAGAAGCCAAAACCTATCTGGCCGGCCGGCAAGGCGAGCTACAGGCCCACGGTATCGTGACAAAATGCTTTGTAGAGAATGGGCCAGTGGTAACAGCGATCTTAGAGGCGGCCGCTCGTGAACAAGCAGATCTGATTGCGATCGCTAGCCACGGCCGCAGTGGATTGGGGCGGGTTTTTTATGGCAGTGTAGCCGCTGGTCTGCTAAACCAGGCCGACCGGCCCTTATTGTTGATCCGGGCCCAATAGTAAATCAATTTTTACAACAGAACCCCAGATGCCGCAGATTCCAGTTTCGAATCTGCGGCATCTGTGTAAGCTGTGGTTCTATTTTTAATATTCCTGTTCAATTCTTTCCCCCGACCACGCGTTGACCACAAGCTTGAAGATGTCCGATTCGGTAATAATGCCGACGACCTGGTCACCTTGCAACACGGGTATACCACTTACCTGGTTTTCTAGCATCAATTCCGCCGCATCTTGAATCGTGTCATCAGGCAAGATCGTCACCGGTTCCGACGTCATCAGATCGACCACGGTCAGCGTGACCAGCAAGAGTCGCGTCGCGGTATCGGTTTCGTCCTCGCTCAGGTTAGGCACTGAGCGCAAGATATCACTCATCGTAATAATGCCAACCAGTTCACCCTGTTCGACGACAGGCAAGCGACGGATCTCATTGTCGCACATCACCGTGTAGGCGTCGATCAAACTAGTTTTGGGGGTTATGACCACAGGGTTGGGGGTCATAAAGTCTTGAACTTGGGCTGTGTGTCGTTTCATAAATCACCTTGCTTTAAAATTTGTGGGTACTGTGTATTACGTGGGTCTCTTACAGAGATGCAATACGCAGTACCCTTCCGATTAGCGGATCAATACACCCGTTGGGTCGGCTTGCCAGGATTGCAAGACGCGCATGTAGTTGGCCCGTTCAAAAGCGGCCGGTTCTGCGACATGGCGCTGACTCATACTGCCCTGCAACTGGGCGACCGATTCGTATTCATACGTTTCCATCCACTGCGTCATTCCTTGGACAATCTCACCAATGCGGTGGACACCATGGCGTAACAGCTCAGAAGCCATCATGGTCACCTTAGCACCAGCCAGTAAACCTTTCATGACATCTTCGTGGCTATGCACACCACTCGTTATGGCAAAATCGACGGGGATGCGACCCCATAGAATAGCAACCCAACGCAACGGCAGGCGCAACTCGTGGGCACTGCTCAGCACCAGGTTGGGGGTGACGGTCAAGTTTTCCAAATCAAAATCTGGTTGGTAGAAACGGTTGAAGAGCACGAGACCGTCCGCCCCTACCTCGGCCAGCCCCAAAGCCATATGGGCAAAGGCGCTAAAGAAAGGCCCAACCTTCACCGCAATCGGGATCGTCACCGTCTGCTTGACGGCGCGCACCACATCCAGGTACGTCTGCTCTACCGCTTGGCTGCTGAGCATCGGATCGGTGGGAATGTAGTAGAGATTGAGTTCCAGTGCATCGGCGCCGGCTTCTTCAATGTGACGGGCGTAGTCGATCCAGCCCCCAATCGAGACGCCATTTAAGCTGCCGATGATGGGGATGTCCACGGCCGCCTTGGCCGCTTGAATCAATTTTAAGTAGCCGTCTGGGCCGGTATTATAACGATTCATTTCCGGGAAATAGTCGAGCGCCTCGGCATAACTATTCGCACCGTAGGTCAAATAATGGTCAAGCAGATGGCTCTCGCCTTCGATCTGCTCTTCGAAGAGTGAATACATCACCACGGCGGACGCGCCCGCATCCTCCAGACGGCGAATGCCGTCCAGGCTTTGCGAAAGTGGCGACGCCGACGGCACAACTGGATGTTTAAGTTTTAGACCCAGATAGGTGGTTGATAAGTTCATTTGAATACCCCTTGTTGGTTGACGATTTTTGATTGACGGTTTACGAGGTTATCTCGTTGACATAGTGGTTGCATAAATCAGCCCTTTCATCAAATGAAAGTAGCTGTTCCGATTTTCTTCGGTTTCATCCAACACTACATCAGATTCAGAAAACAGCAGATGTATCCCTCCACTCATCTGCTGTTTTCTGAATCTGATGTAGTGTTTTAACCGCAACAGCTATAGTTGAAGAACAATTTTCATCCGCACAATCGCCTCGTAAATCGTCAATCCAAAATCGTAAATTATTAAATTTTCGCCATTTGTTCGTATACTTGCCAGCGTTCATTGACCGCGGCTTGGGCTGCGTTCATCAGTCGCTCGGCCGCGACAGGATCGCTTTGCGTTAGCACGCGGTAACGGGTTTCGTTGTAGGCATACTCTTTGAATGGAATTTGCGGCGCTTTCGAATCCAGTTGCAAAGGATTCTTACCCGCCGCTTTGAGCCGTGGGTCGTAGCGGTAGAGCGGCCAATAACCGGACTGGGTGGCCAGCGCTTGTTGTTCCATGCCCTTGGCCATGTTGATGCCGTGCGCAATACAGTGGCTATAGGCAATAATCAGCGACGGACCCTCATACGCCTCGGCTTCCAAGAAAGCTTGCACCGTCTGGCTATCTTTGGCGCCCATTGCCACTTGGGCAACGTAGACATTGCCATAACTCATTGCCATCATGCCCAGGTCTTTCTTGGCCGTCAGCTTGCCACCGGCGGCAAATTTTGCGACCGCGCCCAGCGGCGTCGCCTTGGAGGCTTGGCCACCGGTGTTGGAGTAGACTTCGGTGTCCAGCACGAGCAGGTTGACATTACGGCCGCTGGCCAGTACATGGTCTAGCCCACCAAAGCCGATGTCGTAGGCCCAGCCATCACCACCCACAATCCAGACTGTCTTCTTGACCAACTTGTCGGCCAGGCTCAGCAGATCGCGGGCGGCAGGATCAGTGGCGCCGGTCAATTTTTGTTTGAGCTCGGCAACCCACTGCCGTTGCTGATTGATCGCACTTTCATCGGCCTGCTCATTGGTCAGCAGGCTATCGACTAGTGCCTCGCCCAGCGATTCACGCAGACGGGTCAGCAATTCAGCCGCGTACTGCATCTGTTTATCCAAGGTTACGCGCATGCCCATGCCAAACTCGGCGTTATCTTCAAAAAGCGAATTGGCCCAGGCTGGCCCGCGCCCGGCGGCGTTGTGTGTCCACGGCGTAGTGGGTAGATTGCCACCGTAAATGCTAGAACAGCCGGTAGCATTGGCAATCATCGCCCGCTCGCCAAAGAGTTGGCTGAGCAGCTTCAGATAGGGCGTCTCGCCACAACCCGCGCAGGCGCTCGAAAATTCAAAGAGCGGCTCCAATAACTGGATATTTTTGACATTCGTAAATTTAAGCCCATCGTCATGTGCCTGCTCGGGCAACTGCTCGAAGAATTCCCAGAATTTACGGCCTTCCTCGCGCAGCGGCAACTGCGGCTGCATGTTGATCGCTTTGCGACTGACGGCGCGTTTGTCCTTGGCCGGGCAGACTTCGACGCACAGATTACAGCCGGTGCAATCTTCCACGGCCACCTGCAAGGTGTATTGCTTGTCAGGCAATTCGCGCCAGCGGGCAGCGGCGTGTTTAAAACCTTCGGGCGCGCCATCTAGTTGACCGGGCTCAACCACCTTGGCGCGGATCACGGCGTGCGGACAGACGAGCACACACTTGCCACATTGGATACACAGGTCCGGCTCCCAGACCGGCACTTCCAGGGCAATGTTGCGTTTTTCCCATTGCGTGGTGCCGCTCGGATAGGTGCCATCCACCGGCATCGCGCTCACCGGTAGCAAATCGCCTTGCCCAGCCAACATCGGCGCTGTCACATTTTGGATAAAAAGTGGCGCGGCCAGGGGTACAATGGGCGGGCGTTCGAGCGTGCTGCTTACCTGGGTTGGAACGCTCACTTCGTATAGATTTTCGATCGTCGCGTCCACCGCCGCAAAGTTTTTGCGCACCACCGGCTCACCCCGCTTGCCATAGGTCTTGCGAATCGCACTCTTGATCTGGTCGATCGCCTCGGCACGGGGCAAAACACCACTGATGGCAAAGAAGCAGGTCTGCATAATCGTGTTGACACGATTGCCCAATTCTAGATCGGTGGCCACTTTGTTGGCGTCAATCGTATAAAGCTTGAGCCCCTTACGAATAATTTCGGCCTGGACAAGGCGCGGAAGGCGTGCCCACACTTCGTCTGGCGCATAAGGTGCGTTGAGCAGGACGGTGGCGCCTTCTTCCGCCGGCGCCAATACATCGTAGAGTTGCAAAAAGCCAAATTGATGCACCGCAACAAAGTTCGCCCGGCTGATCAAATAGGTGCTATGGATCGGGCGCGGACCAAAGCGCAGATGGGAAATCGTGCGTGCGCCCGCCTTTTTAGAATCGTAGACAAAATAGCCTTGTGCATAGTTGGGGGTTTCTTCACCAATAATTTTGATCGAGTTCTTATTGGCACCCACCGTGCCATCCGAGCCGAGCCCCCAAAAGATCGCGCGCACCACGTCGGGCGCCTCAATGTCAAAGCTGGGGTCAAAATCCAGGCTGGTATGCGTCACATCGTCGTAG
>JBBRVA010000128.1:0-13312 GCA_038247295.1 Caldilineales bacterium
ACACGTGGGGGTGAACCGCCTCAAGTGCCGTCCGATTTACAGCAGATCCAGTATTCCCCACACACGTGGGGGTGAACCGCGGCGCTGAAGCTGCCAGTGAAAAGGGGAGAAGTATTCCCCACACACGTGGGGGTGAACCGAACGAGCTGGCGTTGTGGTTGGTAATCGCCTCGTATTCCCCACACACGTGGGGGTGAACCGTGAGGGATGCTGCCACGGCTCCATACAACCGAGGTATTCCCCACACACGTGGGGGTGAACCGTTCGTTCGTTGTTGGCGAAACTGTAGGCCTCGGTATTCCCCACACACGTGGGGGTGAACCGCACAGAACAACGGATACGCAACTTGGAGTTTAGTATTCCCCACACACGTGGGGGTGAACCGCTAATCTCTCGCGCAGTGGACTCGCCCGTCATGTATTCCCCACACACGTGGGGGTGAACCGATTGGCTGGATTCCGTTCCGTCCGTTTGGGATGTATTCCCCACAAACGTGGGGGTGAACCAGCGCAGGCGGTAGCGACGATTGAGAAATACAAGTATTCCCCACACACGTGGGGGTGAACCGTTATCGGCAATTTTGGGCCATAACAGCAAAAGGGCCGTCCATGCTGGACGGCCCTTTTGCTGTGTATTTTAAGTTACCAGATCACGGGTAGAAATGATTATCCATAATCTGGGCTGTGGTCCAGGGGCAAATTGCGGGAAAGGTGTCCAGCAGTAGGCCGGTCTCCTCGGCTGCTTCGTCGCGTGCGTCGGGGTAGACATCAGCGATCCGCTCATCGAGCAAATTGCGCAGGCTTGGGCTGTCCTTGAGGAGATAGCCGATGCGCCGACGCTGCTCGCGGATGGTGGCTAGCCAACTCTTTGGATTCTCATGTTTTTGGCAGAGGAGTTTTAGCAAGTGCATGAGCAATACGTGCAATCGGTTGGATAACTGCCTGCGCTCGCTGCTCGACATGCCTTCTATCTCCTCGATCAAGTTTTGTATATCTAGTTGTTCCATCGCTTCGGCGCGTAGGTGCTCTGCTTGCTGGAGCGTCCAGGCATAGAAGTCAGTTTTGTAGAGCGTCATGGTAAATTCCTTTTGCTTATAATAATCGCCATCGTGGCTTCGATTTTAGCACACGAGTGCGTAGGCTCCAAGGCGCTCGATTCATCGCTGCTTGGCTCCGTTGGCCTCGATCACCCCTCCAAAAATTGCTTGATAATCTCCAATGGCAGCGTGTTGGTGCGCACCAACACGCGCGATCTTGGCCGCCTGCTGCGGCCAAGACGTATTCCCCCCACACGTGGGGGTGAACCAGGCGGCGTTACTTCATTTCTCGTGCTCGCCGATCAACGGCAATTACACTTGCCCATCAACAACAATTACAGTTAGACAGGCATACGGCCTAGATAGCCAATCACGCTATGACAGATACGCTATTGACCGCGATGCTGGCCTAGGCGGGCAGGAAGATACGCTCTACTCCACGTATTAATCGCGACATGAGCAGCCTGGATGCCACGGTCGGCCAAGGTGGCGTGTAACTAACGCCCATAGACCCCCTCACGCCCCGGCCATTTGCTGCGCCTGGACCAAGGCGGCGTAGAGGCCAGCTTGGGCTAATAATGCGCCGTGCGTGCCCTGTTCGATCAGGCGGCCGTTGTCCAGCATTAGGATCAGATCGGCGTGGGTGATGGTGCTGAGGCGTTGTGCGATTACAATGCGGGTGCAGCGCAAATGGGCGAGCGCTTGTTGCACTTTACGCTCGGTGATCGTGTCCAGCGCGCTGGTGGCTTCGTCTAGCAGTAGAATGGCCGGTTTGTGGACCAAGGCGCGCGCGAGGGCGATCCGTTGTCGTTGCCCGCCGGAGAGCGAGGCGCCGCCATCCAGCAGCGGGGTTTCGTAGCCCAGCGGCAGGGCCATGATATCGTCGTGGATCTGCGCCACTTGCGCAGCCGCCATCACGTCTTCTAATGGCAAGGCCGGGTCGCTGAGGGCGATGTTGTTGCGCACCGAGTTGCCAAACAGATAGGGCTGCTGCGCCACAATCCCCAGTTGGCGGCGTACGGCGCTCAGATCCATCTGCGCCAGGTCGTTGCCATCATAACAAATTTGGCCGCTGGCCAGCGCGTAGAGGCCAAGCAGCAAATGGGCCAAGGTGGATTTGCCCGAACCTGAGCGCCCCACAATCGCCACAAATTGACCAGGCTGGATCGGCACGGAAACGTCGGCCACGGCAGCGGGCGCTTGGCGTTCGTAGCGAAAAGCAACCTCCTTCAGCGTAATCGCACCCTGTAAGCGCGCGGGACGGACTACGGCTGGCTGCGTCTGTTCGGGCGCGGTGGCGAGCACATCATCCACCCGTTCCAGATAGCTGCGCACCAATTGCAGTTGCAGCCCCGTACTCATCAGCGAGCCGAGCGGGCTAAGGAAGGCGGCAGCCAGCGCATTCAAGGCCAGCATCATGCCCAGGCTCAGCTGCCCATTGAGCACTTGGATGCCCTCGACGAGCAAGATCAAGAGCGGCGCGCCCATCTGTAGTGCGCCGGTGGCGGTGGCGATCACAGCGTTCAAGTGCCCGCGCTGCAACGCTACATTTAGCTCATCGACAAACAAATTGGACCAATGCTCGACCGCGCGCTGCTCGGCGCCGCTGGCCTTGAGCGTGGCAATGCCAGAGAGCATCTCGACCAGGTAGCCTTGTGATTTGGCCTGCACCTGCAAATTCTCGGCCATCAACTCGCGCTGACGGCGCGGCGCCAATGCATAGACCGCCATTTGCAATACGCCCAAGGCGAGCACGAGCGCGCCCATGACAACGTTGGTGGCGAACAATAAAATCAAATAGACGCCCACCAGCGTGCCGTCGAGCAAGGTGGAAATGGCGCTGGTGGTGAGCATTTCGCGCACGGTGGTGTTGCTGTTGACGCGCATCAGCAGATCGCCGGTGGGCCGCCGTTGAAAAAAGGCATAGGGCAAAGCGACCAGGTGCTCGACAAAGCCAATGGTCATGCGCACATCCAGCCGCGTGCGCAGTTGCAGTAGCCAATGGGCACGCAGAAAACCAGTCAGCGCGTTGGCGCCCACCATCGCGCCCAAACCAAGCCCCAACAAGAGCAACAGTTGATAGTCGGCGCGCGGGATCACCCGATCAACCAACAGGCCGGTCAGCAGCGGCATCGCCAGCGCCAACAGTTGAATCAGCAGCGAGAGCACCCCCACCCCAGTCAGCGTGCCCCGTTGCCCAAGCATGGCTTTTAGATAGCGCCAGAGCGTGGAAGGTGGTGGCGCGGCCGGCACAAATTGCTCGGTCACTTCAAAGGTGAGGGCGACGCCGGTAAAGGCGCGTTGTAACTCGGCGAATAAGACCTGCCGTCGTCCGCTGGCCGGGTCGACAATCGTAATGCTGTCGCGCTGCCACCGCTCGAAGACGACAAAGTGGTGAAATTCCCAGTGCAAAATTGCCCCCGGCTCCAGATAGTCGAGGTCGGCCAGGTCCAGTTGCAGGGCGCGCCCGCGCAGGCCATACTATGCCTTTGGCCAGGTAAAGCGGAAGGTGGTGCCCTGACCGAGGGCGGAGGCGACGGTGATATGCCCGTTGCGACTTTCAACAATCTTCTTGACAATTGCTAAGCCCATGCCACTGCCTTCCACCTGGTCGCGTGGACGCAGCGTCTGGAAGATTTGAAAGATGCGTTCATGGAATTCGGGCGCAATGCCAGGGCCGTCATCACTGACGCTAAATTCGAAAAATTCGCCCAGATCCTGCACCGTCACCTGCACTTGACCATCTGTTCGATCATGATGTTTGATCGCATTGTTGATCAAATTACGCAACACCGTTTCCAAAGGCACCTTGTGGGCAACAAAGACCGGCAGTGGCATTTGCACGCTCACAGCAAAACCTTGCGGCGGCGTTACCAGGCGCACAATATCATCAAGCAGCAAGTTCACATCCACTTTGCCTATATTGTAGTGGTAGCGGTCGGCACGCGAATAGGCCAACAGATCGTCCAGCAGTTTCTCCATGCGGGTAATGCGCCCGCGCATTTTCTCCAGGTGGTCGCGCGAGGCCGGGGGCAGCAGATCGGCAGCGTCAGCGCTAATCCATTGGGCACGGTGGTCAATCGCCCGCAATGGCGCTTTGAGATCGTGCGAGGCGACATAGGCAAATTGATCCAACTCTTGCAAACGTTTGGTCAATTCGACGGTGCGCTCCTTTACTTGGTGTTCCAGTTGCTCGTTGAACTGTTGCAGGGCTTGTTCCGCCTGCTTACGTTCGCTGATATCCATCACAAAAAGATAGAAGCCCAGCACCGTGCTATCAGCCGCAATGTGGGGTTGGTAACGTCCCCAAACGGTACGGGTAACACCATCCGGATAGGTAAAGAGCGTTTCATAGCTGACAATTTCACCCGCCAATGCCTGCTGTCGATAGTGGCTTAACCTTGCGCGCTCCTCCTCACCAATCAGTTCGCGCACAGTGCTGCCAATGATCTGCTGGCGTGGGTGTTGGAACCATGTTTCAAAGGTTGCATTGACAAAACGATAACGTTCGTCTGCCCCTATGTAGGCAATCAGACCCGGGACGTTATCGGCAATCTGGCGCAGCAATTCTTCTTGGCTGCGCAACTGATCTTCGGCCCGCTTGCGTTCGGTAATGTTGTTGAAGAGCAAGGCCACCCGGCGACTCTCCGCGCCCCCAAAACGAAAGGCGTAGACCTCGAACCAGCGCCCCATCGCTTCTGACCCTTCGACAAAGCGCCGGGGTTCGCCGGTGAGAGCGACGTGGCCGTAAATTTCAAACCAATGGCTTTCGAGCTCGGGCACCAGGTGACGCGCAGTTTTGCCCACTGCCTTTTCAAGGCCGGTGAAGCGTTCAAAGGTGGGGTTGACCTCCAAAAAGCGGTAGTCCACAGGGTTGCCCGCATCGTCAAAGAGCATTTCGATGACGCAGAAGCCTTCGTCCATCGTCTCAAAAAGTGTGCGGTAGCGTTCTTCACTGGCGCGCAACGCTTCTTGCACCTGTTGGCGTTCAGTGATATCGCGGTTGGTCTCTAACACCAGGTAAAGACCATCGGCCTGGCGCGTAACCACGTAACGACTTTCCACCATCAACTGCTGCCCGTTACGCTTGATATGGCGGACTTCGCCCATCCACTGGCCTACTCTGCGCAGAATTTGCTCAAATTCGGTGAGCGCCATTGGGTGCTGCGTCTGCAACAATTGATGGGTGACTTGCCCTAGCGCTTCGGCACGCGTCCAACCATACATTGCTTCGGCACCCCGATTCCAATAACGGATTACACCCCCTAGTTCCCAGACAATGATCGCGTCGTGCGCCTGATCCAACAGATCGGCCTGTTGACGCAAGAGGGCTTCCGCCTGTTTACGCTCGCTAATGTCGGTGTCTACGACATAGAAACCCTGCGGTTGACCCGCGGCATCCAGATGGGGAATATAATTCACAACCAACGTGCGCGTTGCCCCATCGGGATAGGTGAAGGTGGCTTCTGTCTTGACTTCCTGTCCCGCCAGCGCTTGAGCCAGGCGGTGGCGCTCCTGGTGATAGAGCTCTGCGCCACTCAACTCTTGCACGGTATGGCCTTCAATCTCCTCGATTGGGCGGACAAACCATTGACCATACGTTGCGTTGACAAACTGATAGCGCTCGTTCCGATCGACGTAGGCGATCAAACCCGGCACCGCGTTGATAATGGCGTGCAGTTGTTCTTCACGGCGGCGCAGGGCTTCTTCGGCGCGTTTACGCTCGGTGATGTCGGTAGAAATGCCAATAATGGCATATGGTTCGCTGGCCTCGTTGAGCAAAGGCGCTTTGATGGTCGCATAGAAGCGCCTTTCGCCATCACGCAGCACCGACTCTTCGATTGTGATTGGCGCCTTGCTGGCTAATGCTCGCCGCTCGTTGGCCGCCAAGGCTTCGGCTATCTCGGGCGGCCAGCGGTCGTAGACCGATTGCCCGCTAATCTCGGCGTTGGTGATGTTGTTTTCTTGCTCAAAGATGCGGTTGACCAGCAGATAACGATGATCGGTCGTCAAGATATAGACAGAGGCCGGGATGTTGTAGAGAATGGTATTCAGCTGCGCCTCATGCTGACGCAAGGCTTCCTCGACGGCTTTGTGGGCACTGACATCGCGCAAGGTGAGTACGACACCACTAGGATTGCCCAGGCGATCACGGATCGGCGCGGCGCTGTAGTCAATGGGAACTGCACGTGCGTCTCGCCCGACGAGCAGGGCGTGGTAGGTGATGGTCTGCTGGGTATGCAATAGCGCCGTCATGCGGGCAGCCACAGGCTGGCGGGTTGTTTCGTCACGCAGGCGCAAGATTTGATCTAGTGCTTGGCCTTGCGCCTCGTTGGCACGCCAACCCGTCAGCACTTCGGCGGTTGGATTCATAAACGTGATACAACCCTCAGCATCCGCGGTGATCACCCCATCGCTAACGCTGGCCAGGGTGAGCTGAGACCAGGCCCGCTGCTCTTCTAATTGGCGCAACAGGGCCACTTTCTCGATAGCATTGTTAACCGCCCGTTGTACCTGTGCGGCGCTCAGGTCAGCTTTGGACAAAAAGTCGTGCGCGCCCTGGTGCATCGCCGCTACCGCCAACGCGATGCTGCTGGCACCGGTCAACATGACGACGGGATAGACGTGTAGCCCCGCCTGCGCTACCACTGTTTGCAAGAGCGTCAACCCAGTGGTGTCGGGCAACTCGCAGGCGAGCAGCAAACAATCGGGTTGTTGCTCGCGCAAATAGGCCAGGGCTTGCGTGCCATTTTCTGCTTCGAGCAGATGATAATCAACGCCTGCATCTTGGCGTAGCGCGCGACCGATCAGCAGACGATCTTCCTGCGCATCATCTACGATCAGCACAGTGCGCGGCACGTTGTGCATACTTCCTCCCCGGGTATCGATGAAATCGTAACGAAGCTATCTATTCTTCCGCACTATTCTTCCGCGCTATTCTTCCGCAATCGGTAACGTTTCTAGATTCAGCACCACCAAACCAGCACAGCAGATTCTTTATTCTAACAGATGGATGGCATGGAACTAAATATTTTAGACGCCACGCAGACAACCTGCGAAACTGCATAAGCAACGTAAAAGTAATAGCGTAAGCACACTTTACAAATCATTTGCCAACCCAGATAATTTGTGATACATATGAGGTTAGTTGGACAACCGCTGATTCACCGCCCTCAATACGATCAGTGGCACCTCAATGGCGACCCCACATGTGGCCGGGGTTGCCGCCCTCTATTTGCAGGGTACAACCAATGTGTTACCCAGTACGGTTGCCAGCGCCTTGACGACCAACGCTACACCTAATGTCGTGACTAGCCGCGGCACCGGCTCGCCGAATCGCCTTTTGTTCACTAATTATTAGCATAGAGGGAAACAGGTACACGCCTATCTACCTGTTTCCCTGTCTCCCTATTCCCCTGTCTCCCTATTCCCCTAAACATCTAATCGTTACCCCGCCTCACCGATCATCACCGCTTGATCGTATCCACCCCTACTGCACCCCGCCCCGCGCTTACCGTATAGTCAGATGACTATTCCATCAACCCTTATTATACGGGAGTCTTTATGCAACTAACGATCAACGGCGAAACGCGCGAAGTCGCCGATAATTCAAGTGCCTTGCTGCTCTGGGTGCTGCGCGATGAACTGGGGCTAACAGGCACCAAGTTCGGCTGTGGCGCCGGCATCTGTGGCGCGTGCACCGTACATGTGGACGGCGTCGCCACCCGTTCTTGTCTGCTGCCTGTATCTGCGGTCGCGGACAAAACTATCCGCACCATCGAAGGGCTGGCCACAGCAGGCGCCGACGGAGTGCGCACCTTGCACCCAGTACAACAGGCCTTTATCGACGTGCAGACGCCGCAATGTGGCTGGTGCATGAGCGGGCAAATTATGACCGCCGCCGCCTTTTTAGAGTCTGTCCCCGCCCCCAGCCAGACAGAAATTGTCAACGCTATGGATAACAATTACTGTCGCTGCGGCTGCTATGTGCGCATCCTCGCCGCCGTAACCAAGGCGGCGGCAGAGGGGCTTAACGCAAAGACGCCAAGTGGCCAGGTCGCCAAGAAAATGCAGGTGGTCGCATGAGCGACTCACCAATCACCGAATCACCCATCACCCAATCACCCATCACCCCGCCCCCACCCAAACGACGCTGGCGCATTACGCGGCGCGGCTTTTTGATCGGCAGCGGGATTGGTGTGGCCGGGTTGGCACTGGGCATTACCGTCGGCACGCCCTATGCCCGCTTGAAGATCGCCGAAATGCTCGCCAGCGGTCAAGGCCAACCGGGCTCTTTCCCAGTCGATCCTTTCGCCTGGTTTGAAGTGCTGCCCGACAGCCGGGTGCGTCTCTTTCTAACCAAGGTCGAGATGGGCCAAGGCGTCCACACCGCGTTGGCGCAGATCGCGGCGGAAGATCTGGGCGTTGCCCTGTCGGATCTGGAAATTGTCCAGGCCAGTACCAGCCAAGGCCCAGCCGATGGCAATGGCACCAGTGGCAGCAGTTCGGTCGCCACCGTCTACCAGCCGTTGCGCCAGGCTGCGGCCACGCTGCATCAGATGTTGCGCGCAGAAGCCGCGCGCGTTCTGGGGGTGCCAGCAGACGCATTGAGCGTCGCTGAACGTGCGTTTGTCGTCACCGCGGCGCCCGAGCAGCGCGTCGAGTTCGGTGCATTGGTCGCCGAGCAAAAGAATTGGGAAGTGCCGGAAGAAGGTGCGCCGCTTAAGCCGGACAGCGAATTCACCCTGATCGGCCAGCCGCTGCCGCGCGTCGATATTCCGGCCAAGGTGACGGGTGAGGCCGTTTACGGTTATGATATCAAGCTACCGGGCATGCTCTATGGCGCCGTGGCGCGCCCACCCACGTTGGCCGCCCGCCTCACGGCCGCTCAGCCTGGGGCCGCCGCAACCATGCCAGGCGTACACCAGGTGGTGATCGAGAATGATTTTGCTGGTGTCGTCGCCACTTCACGCGCCGCGGCCCACGCCGCAGTCGACGCCCTAGAGCTGACCTGGGACGAGGGCAAGCTCTGGCAGCAGGCCGAGTTAGAAGAAATTATCACGGTTGGCAACGGTAACGGGATTACAATCCAACGCGCGGGCGATGCACCCGCGCTTTTGGAAGCTAATCCGGCGCTGATCCAGGCCGAATATCGCAGCCCGTTTGCCGTGCAGGCATCGCTCGAACCACAGGCGGCATTGGTCGATGTGCAACTTGACCGGGTGCGCATCTGGGTGTCCACGCAGATGCAGGCACGCGTGCGCAGTTTGGTGGCGGAAACGCTGGGCGTAGATGAAGCGATTGTTGAGGTGACACCCACCTATCTGGGTGGTGGTTTTGGCCGCAAGACGGGTTTCGAGGTGGCAGTGGAAGCGGCGCGCCTCTCCAAAGCCGCGGGCGTACCAGTCCATGTCGGCTGGACGCGCACGGAAGAGATGCGCTACGGCTATTTCCGGCCACCCACCCATCATCAATTAGCGGCCGTGTTGGACGCCAATGGCCAAATCAGTGCGATTGAACATCGCCAGGCCAGCGGCGATGTCGCCTTTGGTTTCTTCCCCGCCTGGCTCGCCACGGTGATGGGAGCAGATTTTGGATCTTACCGCGGCGCGCAGATCCATTACGCAATTCCCAACCGCCACACGATCGCGTGGCGCCACGAATTGCCGGTGCGCACGGGTTGGTGGCGCGGGCTAGGTCTGCTGGCCAACACCTTTGCCGTCGAAAGTTTTGTCGATGAACTGGCACATGCGGCGGGCATCGATCCGTTGCAATTTCGGCTCAATCATCTGCCGGACGATACGGCGGGGCAACGGATGCGGGCGGTGTTGCAGGCCGCCGCAGAGAAGGCTGGCTGGGGCACGCCGCTGCCCGAAGGCCGGGCACGCGGCATCGCCTGTTGCACGGATGTGGGCACGGTGGTGGCCGAAGTGGCGGAAGTCTCGCTAGACGCCGCCACGAATCGGATCCGCGTCCACCAGGTAACGGCAGCGATGGATTGCGGGCTGACAATCAACCCGGACGGGGCGCGCGCGCAGATCGAGGGCAATATTATGTGGGGGGTCGGCTCGACGCTGATCGAAGAAATGCGCATCAAAGATGGCCAGGTGGATATCAACAACTTTGACACCTATCCGCTGCTAACGTTGCGTGACGCGCCGCATGTCGAGACGATCTTACTCGAGGCGGGCGATGGCCGGCCACGCGGCGTGGGTGAGCCGCCGATTGGACCCGTAGCGGCGGCGATTGGCAACGCCCTCTTCGCCCTCACCGGCAAACGGCTGCGCCAGTTGCCCATGACGCCGGAACGGGTGGCGGCGGCGTAGGAAAGGGCGAAGGAATGAAGGGATGACAAGATGACACAGGGATGACAGGATGCCACAGGGAATCCCTATGTCATCCTGTCATCCTGTCATCTTGTCATCTTGTCATCTTGTCATCCTGTCATCCTGTCATCCTGTCATCCCCTCAGACCACAGCATTAAATCGCTAGCATGCCTGGTAGGCAATCAGTTGCGATCAGCACTTCGATAACTACAATTCGCATAATTGCACCCTTATTACAGATTTTAACAATCTTTCATCCTATGCTAATATAAGTGTGATATTGTTGCCAGGGCTTTTACAAAGCTTGATTTACCTACGTGCTGTTCGTTGTTACAACAGTTCCTCTTCCCCACCTACAAGTAAGGAGAATTGAACATGGATAATGTTCAGAAGAACCGATTTTCTCGGCGTCAGTTTTTGCAGTATAGCGGACTGGCCGCCAGCGCGGCACTGTTAGCCGCCTGTCCTGCACCGGTTGCACCTGGCGCTGCCCCTGCTGCAGAAGGCGGGGAGGCCGCCGCACCCGCCACGGCTGGTACAGCATTAGAAGCCTGGTCGCGCATGACGGGTCTTGCCCAAGAATCGACCATCGCCATCTTGGACAACTACAACAAGCAAAATGACAAAGGCGTCACCGTGGAATTTGTTTACATTCCACAAACCGAAGGTAGCCAAGCTGATGAAAAATTGTTGACGGCTGTCGCTGGTGGCACGCCACCGGCTTTGCACTATGCCGACCGTTTCACCGTGCCCCAATTTGCCCAGCAAGGTTTCTTTACCAAGATTACTGACCTGGCCAACGGGGCCGGTGTCCAAGAAGCGGATTATTATCCCTTCGCCTGGGCAGAAACGGTGTATAAGGGCGACATCTATGCCCTGTCCTTTGACACCGACACCCGTGCGCTGTGGTACAACAAGGACATCATGACAGAAGCGGGTCTGGATCCAGAAAAGCCACCGACAACCCTAGACGAATTGCGCGAGGCAACAGCCGCCCTCACCGTTAAGGATGCCAATGGCCGCATCACGCGTTATGGTTTCAACCCGCTCTATGATCAGGCCTGGTCCTACACATGGGGCTTTGCCTTCCAAGGTGAGTTCCAGGACCCGGAGACGCTGCGCATTACTGCGGCGCATCCCAACAACATCCAAGCGATGCAGTTTATCAAAGATTTTGTCGATGAGATCGGCGTCGAAGAGATCGACGCGATGTTGGCTGCTTGCGCAGGTTCGGCCTGTAATGATGCCAATGACTACTTCTGGACTGGCCAATCTGCCATGACATGCAGTGGCAACTGGAAGGTCGCCCAGGCTCATCGCTACAAACCGGATGTCAACTACGGCGTCGTGCCGATGCCAGGTCCCGACGGTCCAGCGCCATTCGCCAGTTGGGCCGGCGGTTGGAGTTGGGCGATCCCGACCGGGGTTAAGGAAGTGGAAAATGCCTTCGATGCCTTGAGCTACTTATGCGGCCCCGAAGGCCAGTTGAAGTACAACAAAGATACTTTCCACATTCCAACCAATATCAAGGCATCGGAAGATCCTTTCTTCCGCGAAGACCCGCTGCATGCCGTCTTCGTCGATCTGTTGCCCGTCTCGCACACTCGCCCGCCGATTCCAGCCGGCAGCATGTTGTGGGATCTGCTCTTCACCGCTTTCCGTGACGAAATTCCGCACGGCACCAAGACGCCCGAACAGGCATTGACTGATGTCGACACAGCCGTCAACGCCGAGTTGGAGAAGATGGGCTTCTTCGCGTAAGCAAGTCGCGCGCCGATAGCACGTAAATTGTTACCGCAAAGGACGCTAAGAACGCAAAGGTAAACTTCGTTTCTCTTTACGTCCAAAGCGTTCTTTGCGGTTTCTTTTATACAGATTTACCTATTGAAGGGAGTGCGCCCCAATATGGCCGCTCAATCACTCGTGTCACCCAAGCCACGCCGCCGTCTGTCCAATGCGACCCGCAATACGATCAATGGGATTTTATTTGCCTTACCCTGGCTTTTAGGATTATCCATGTTTTGGATCTATCCCATTTTAGCCTCGGCTTACTACAGCTTCACGGATTTTAATGGGGTGCAAGATCCAGTCTGGGTTGGCGCCCAAAATTACACAACGCTTTTTGTCCAGGATAGCGATTTCCGGCTTGCTGTTTACAATACGCTCTATTTTGCCGTGGTCTCGATTCCGCTGGCGATCGTGGTTTCGTTTGGCCTGGCCATGCTGCTCAATGCCAAGATTCGCTTCCAGACCGTCTATCGCACGATCTACTTTCTGCCTACCCTGGTGCCAGAAGTTGCGTTGGCACTGGTTTGGGTCTATTTGTTTACCCCAGGCAGTGGTTTGATCAATGTACCGTTTGATTGGATTGGCGTGCGTGGGCCCTGCTGGCTTTCTTGTCCAGCTTGGTCGCGACCCACAATTGTGTTGCTGGCGCTCTGGATCATAGGACAACAAGTGATTCTTTATCTGGCCGGCTTGCAAGATGTGCCGCAGGATTTATATGATGCTGCCGATGTGGATGGCGCCGGTTTCTGGCGTAAATTTCGTAATGTCACCGTGCCGATGATGACACCCGTGGTCTTCTTCCATCTGGTCACATCGGTAATTGGTGCGCTGCAATTCTTCACCGTGCCCTATATTATGACGGGTGGCACCGGCTTCCCCGGCGGCACGCTCTTATTCTATTCAATCTACCTTTACAAACAAGCTTTCCAGCGCTTTAATATGGGGTATGCCTCAGCAATGGCATGGTTGCTCTTTGCCGTCGCGCTGCTGATTACGCTGGTGATCTTCCGTACCTCACGCCGCTGGGTTTTTTATGGCGGGGCGGATCTTTCCTAAAAAGGATCAATGATTCATGGCTGTCGAAACACAGAAAGCAGTGCAAACCCAACCTCTGGTGAGCCGGCGACCGTGGCTGAACAGCAAACGGGTACGCAACACAGT
>JBBRVA010000129.1:0-13283 GCA_038247295.1 Caldilineales bacterium
AGTGAACTGCTTTACTGTCTTACTGTTCTACTGTCTTACTGTTCTACTGTCTTACTGTTCTACTGTCTTACTGTTCTACTGTCTTACTGTCTTACTGTCTTACTGTTCTACTGTCTTACTGTCTTACTGTTCTACTGTCTTACTGTTCTACTGTCTCTCACTGCCCTACTGTTCACTGATAACTTTCTCACCACACCCAACCACGCCCTATGTCCGACTATTCATTAACTCGAGACCAGAAACTAGAAATCTACTACTGGATGCGCTTGACGCGTACGCTGGATGATCGAGCCGTCGCCCATTGGAAACAAGGGCGCGGCGTTGGCGGCATGTTTAGCCAGCGCGGCCACGAAGCGATCAGCATTGGCACAGGCTATGCTTTGGCGCCGGAAGATGTTGTGGCGCCGATGCACCGGGATCTGGGCTGCTATCTGCTGCGGGGCTTGACACCGCGCCGCATCTTCTCTAACCTGCTAGGCCGCAGCACGGGTCCTTCGCAGGGGCGTGATGCCAATATGCACGGATCAGGTGATCTCAGCCTAAACTTGGTTGGTTTCATCAGCCATCTGCCCCAGTCGGTGCCAGTGGCGCTGGGTGTTGCCATGAGCTTTCTCTACCGCAACGAACGGCGCGTCGCCATGACCTACATTGGCGACGGCTCGACCAGCGCCGGCGTCTTCCACGAAACGATGAATATGGCATCGCTCTTCAATGCGCCCTTCGTGCTGATTGTGGAGAACAACCAATATGCCTACTCGACGCCGCTTTCGCAACAGATGAAGGTGCCGGATATTGCCACGCGTGCCGCAGGCTATGGCATACCCGGCATCATTGTCGAAGGCAACGATGTGGAAGCCGTTTATGCTGTAACCAAGGCCGCAATCGAGCGCGCCCGCGACGGTGGTGGCCCCACGCTGATCGAAGCTAAAACGATGCGGATGATGGGCCATGCGATCCATGATGGCGCCGAATATGTACCGCGCGAGTTGCTGGCCGAATGGGAAGCAAAAAACCCCGTTACTAATTTTGAAGCGCGGCTGATCGCGCAGGGTCTGATTGATCAAGTAGAGATTGACGAGATCAAGCATCGTTGTGAAATTGAAGTGACCGACGCACTCGAATATGCCGAAGCTTGTCCCATGCCAGACGCAGCCACCGTGGAAGATGGCGTCTACGCACCTTAGAAACCTTCTGTACACCGATTTTTCAAATTGGCGTATGCCGATTTGAAAAATCGGTGTACACTATAAATGATCGAGGAGTAAGCATACAGATGAGTACCGTGCCCGCCAATTTTGGCTTTACCGAAGCAGAGCAGATTGCCGAAACCGATCGCAACCTGACCTACATTGCCGCGATTAGCGAAGCACTACGCGAAGAGATGCAGCGCGATCCCAACGTTTTTGTGATGGGGGAAGATATTGCGGGTCCGTTTGGTGGCGCGTTTAAGGTGACCAAAGGCTTTAGCGAAGAGTTTGGCGATCGGCGTGTGCTCAACATGCCCATGGCCGAGCTAGGTTTTGTCGGTGCGGCCTCTGGCATGGCGCTGATGGGGCTGCGTCCCGTGATCGAGATGCAGTTTGCCGATTTTATCTCGACGCCCTTTGACAGCATCGTCCAATATGCCGCCACCAACTATTACCGTTGGGGCGCCGCCATCCCTTGGGTGATTCGGGCGCCAAGTGACGGTGGATTGCGATCCGGTCCCTTTCACAGCCAAAACCCGGAAGCCTGGTTCGTGCATACGCCTGGCCTCAAAGTCGTGGCACCTGGCACCCCGGCAGATGCCAAAGGCTTGCTGATCGCGGCCATTCGCGACAACAACCCCGTCATCTATTTTGAGAGTAAGCCGCTCTATCGCTCGCAGAAAGGCTACGTCCCCCCTGGTGATTATGTCGTTCCGATTGGGCAGGCTGCGCTCGCCCGCATGGGGGCAGACCTATCGATCATCACCTACGGCGCGCAAGTGCGCGAATCGCTCACAGCGGCGGACCGGCTAGCAGCAGATGGGATCAACGCAGAAGTGCTCGATCTGCGCACGCTTAAACCATTGGACACGGAAGCCATTTTGGCAACAGCGCGCAAAACTGGCAAGGTGCTCGTTGTCCATTCGGCCAATCAGTTGGTGGGCGTCGGTGCCGAAGTGGCGGCCATTATCGCCGAGCAGGCCTTTGAATGGCTCGATGCGCCGATCCATCGGCTGGGTGGGCTAGATGTGCCGGTGCCCTTTAGCCCACCGCTGGAAGACGCCTACCGGCCCAGCGCGCAGAAGATCTATCAAATTGCCCGTGAACTCGCGGCTTTCTAAGGGACAAATCGTTCGACTGAGCGGGTACCCCTTGGGTGCGAACGTCTGCTGTTTTCTGAATCTGATGTAGTGTTTTAGCCTGGATAGTTACGTGGAATTTATCGATAGGTTGGGAGAGGAGAACCTGTGATGGTAAAGAAAAAGCGCGATGAAAATGCATCTATCTATCAGATCAAAATTACGCTACGACATTTTAGCCCACCAATTTGGCGGCGTTTCCTCGCACCAAGTGATATGACCCTAGCCCAGCTACATGATCTGCTTCAGATAGTCATGGGTTGGACTGATTCCCATCTGCATCAATTCGACATCGGTGGCATCCAGTACGGTGTCCCCTCTATCGACGATTACATTCCTGTACAAGATGAACGCAAGGTCCGTCTCCAGCAGGTTATCCTGGGTGAGAAGTTCAAATTTCGCTATGAGTATGATTTTGGCGATAGTTGGGATCACGATGTGGTTATAGAAAAAGTGCTGCCCCCCGATCCTGCCCAGCAACTTCCGGTTTGCATGAAAGGCAAGCGCGCCTGTCCTCCCGAAGATGTGGGTGGTGTTTGGGGATATGCTCATTTCTTAGAAGCAATCCACGATGTAAATCACCCTGAACATGAAGACATGCAAGAGTGGGTCGGCGACGATTTTGATCCCGAAGCATTCGACATTGATGAAGTTAATGCCATGTTACACAAATTTATGAAGGTTTAATATCTTCCATGAAGCTTGCCACTCTCTGTTATGTCAAAGCTAACGGCCAAACTCTGATGCTGCACCGCATTAAGAAACAGAACGATATGCACGCCGGCAAGTGGAATGGCCTGGGTGGCAAATTGTTGCCCGGTGAGACACCCGAACAATGCGTGATCCGCGAGGTGGCCGAAGAGAGCGGGCTTGCGCTGACCAATCCACTGCTGCGCGGGGTGCTGACTTTCCCCGCCTTCAGCGTCGATGAGGATTGGTATTGTTTTGTCTTTGTCGCCCACGAATTTAGCGGTCACTTGATCGACTGCAACGAAGGCGTGCTGGCGTGGATCGACGATGACAAACTGCTGGACCTAAATCTATGGGAAGGCGACAAAATTTTTCTGCGTTGGCTGGATCAAGACGCTTTTTTCTCGGGGCAATTCGCCTATGCCGAAGGCAAATTGGTGGAGCACCATGCCGTTTTTTACACAGCGCGTCAAGTCGTTGCCGTCGAGGCTGTTACGGTAAACAAATCAAGGCCAGACCAAACTTTCCAGCCCGTTTACCAGCCAGCCGACGATGCCTACTGCTGGACCTGCAGCGGTCCCGTGGTCAAGCGCCACTGTAAAATCATCTGCCAAACGTGTGGCTTTGTGCGCGATTGCAGCGATCCGTGAGATGAGGCAATCCCCTTCCAGCCAGGGTAGAACCGACAATATTATACTCGGATCACTCCATGTACACCGATTTTTCAAATCGGCGTATACCGATTTGAAAAATCGGTGTACAATTATCGGCGTAGTATCTGACTGGAAGGTCTCTACAAGAGCTGAATCGTTACAATACGGCATAAGCTTTGAAAAACAGTGAGTGATCATGGATCTGATGCGAATTTTGGATGTCGAGACAGCGCAGAGCACGATTCTGCGCCGCCCAGCCTGGGATGAAATTACCGTACCCGATCTACTGAGCGATGGGATTGCCGCCATCTTTGGCGAACGCTTAACGCCCGATGAAGTGGTGCGTCGCATCCTGGCCGATGTGCGCGCTCGCGGGGATGCCGCCCTGATCGAGTGGACACAGCGACTCGATCGCGTTACACCGGTAACCCTGGTCATCGCGCAAAAAGAGATTGAAGAAGCCTATCGTCAGGTAGATGGGGCCACGGTGGCGGCCATGCAATTGGCCGCTAAACGCATTGAGAGTTTCCACCGTCGCCAACCGTCCCTTAGTTGGATCCACAATGATGCGGAAGGCACCTTGGGGCAGTTGGTGCGGCCGATCGGGCGAGTGGGCATTTATATTCCCGGCGGCAGCGCGCCGTTGCCCAGTTCATGTTTAATGACGGCGGTGCCTGCCCGTGTCGCCGGTGTGCCCCACATCGCCATTATTACGCCGCCGCAGCGCGCCACCGGTTTGCCGCACCCGGCCATTCTCGTCGCCGCCGACATTGCTGGTGTCCACGCCATCTATGTGGCCGGTGGCGCGCAGGCGATTGGCGCGCTGGCCTTTGGCACGGAAAGTGTCGGCAGGGTCGATAAGATCTGCGGACCGGGCAGCCTTTTTACTACCTTGGCGAAACGCCAAGTTTTCGGCATCGTCGGCATCGATGGCCTCCCCGGCCCCACTGAAACTGTAGTGATTGCCGACGACAGTGCCGACCCGCAACTGGCGGCGGCGGATCTGCTGGCCCAGGCCGAACACGATGTGCTGGCCAGTGCAATTTTATTGACCCACAGCCGCAGCATGGCCGAACAGGTGCAAGCCGCGGTTATGAATCAATTAGAGGAACTAGGCCGCTCGGACGTGATCGCCGGCGCCTTGGCCCGCGGTAGTGGCATCGTGGTAACGCAAAATTTGGCCCAATCGCTGGCGTTGGCCAATGCCTATGCGCCTGAACACCTGTGCCTGCTCGTCACCGATCCGTGGCGGCATCTGGGCGCAATCCAGAATGCCGGCGGCATCTTCCTGGGTGAGCGCAGCTTCGAGGTGTTGGGCGACTACGTCGCTGGCCCCAGCCACGTGATGCCTACCGGTGGCACGGCACGCTTTGCCAGCCCGGTCAACGTCAACGACTTTGTCAAGATCATCAGCGTGATTGGGCTTAATGAACAGGCATTACAGGCGATTGGTCCCGCCGCCGAAATCCTGGCGCGGGCCGAAGGGTTGACGGCGCACGCCGCGGCGGTCGAGAAGCGATTGTCGAGTGAGGCGTAAAAATCATTTGTAAACACGGATAGGATAAACACGGATAGGAATTCCTATCCGTGTTTATCCTATCCGTGTTTACAAACTAACCTAAATCCGCTTAGGGTCGGATCACGCCCGGCTTATCCGGCGCGTAGCCCGGCTCTTTCATCAGCGCGACATCCGTAAAGGCGCCACTTGCGCTGCCTTCCGCAGCGCGCTGCACGACGCCCTGTAAGGCGGAAGGCAGGAAGTAATCGTTAGGGTTCAAATAGGGCAACGGATCTGAATAACCGCCCCAGCCATCGGCACGGCGGAAGGGGTCGATGCGCAGCGCAAGATGGAGATGGGGGCCACTGCTAAAACCAGTATTGCCCGAGCGCCCCAAAAATGCCCCCCGCGCCACGGATTGGCCAATCTGCACGCCCAGGCTGTCCATGTGCGCATAGAGCGACTCCCCCCAACTGTGGCGCAGCTTGATGTAGTTGCCAAAACCGCTCGGATCATTCAGCACGGCCTCGGCCACCACGCCTTGTTCCACCGCCAATAGGTTTGTGCCAACAGGGGTTAAGAAATCGATGCCGTTGTGACCACGCAACGCTACACCATCGTAGGTAAAGCGCGAGTAGATTTGGGGGTTCTCACCCCACAGTTGCGCAATACCAAATCGGCCCTGGAAAGGTGACCCCAGATATTGGCCGGCGGCGCGATTGGGAATATTGGTGCCAGATAACGGCGTAGTCCGCGCCACCAGCACGGCGGCGGCCGTCCGTTGTGCCACCCAGCCAACCACCGGATTGCCACTCGTTGCCACACCACCCACGCGCCACCACGAAAGGCCATCGGCGCTGCGTGGGCCTTCGAGAATATTGAGCGTCGTGCGGGCGGCAAATTCACCCATTACATCATCGGCTGGCTTGTTAGATGTGCCGGGCGAACGTCGCACGCGCACCCCATCCACCGCCACGACTAGTTCACCAGTGGCAAATGCATCCGACGGGGCCGGCGTTGTTCCACCAGTCACCTTACTCAATAACACGCCGCCACCAGGGGCAAGCTCAGCCACCCAACCCCGCACCGGACCCATTGGCAAGCTGGTGATATCCACCTGCCACCAGGGCAAACTATCCACCGTACGCGGCCCGGCCACAACGGTCAAACGGGTGCCGGTGGCCAGTGTGGCGACGACATCATCGCCCAATTTGCCCACGTAGCCAGCCGATTGGCGCAAGCGCACTGCATCCAGCGTGGCGATCGTATCGCCAATTTGAAAAGTGCCGGCTGGTTCGGCCACAGCAGCTTCGCGCGCCAAGAGCGCTTTGCCATCGGCGCCGGCCTGCGCCATCCACCCTTCTGCCGTTGTCCCGCGCACCCGCCACCAGATCAAGCCATCAGCGTTGGTAGGGCCGCCGGTGACAGTTAAAACTGTGCCCGCTGGCACATCCGCTAATACATCGTTGGTCGGCTTGTTAGCAAACCCAGGCGTACGCCGCATCCGCACGATATCGAGCGTACGCACCCGGTCATTCACGGCAAAGGCGCCACCCGCTTCACCGGGCTGGGTTGGCGCATCGACAGCCGTCAACAAGATTGTCCCGCCGGGATTGGTTTGCGCTGCCCACCCCGTGACCCGTTGTGCATCTTGGGTTTGCACATTCCACCAAACTAAGTTATCGACTGTCTGCGGGGTATTGCCGAGGATGACCAGGCGACTGCCAGCCGCAGCGCCGTAGACAACGTCATTGGCCGGTTTACCCGCATATCCAGGCGTGCGCCGAATGTTAACGCCCTCTTTGGCTTCGATCACCTGGCCGGCGACAAAGCCAGTCGAGCCGGAAGCAGCGGCTTGCCATCGATAATCATTTTGCATAGCGATCCGAAAATCCTCCTTGACAGCATTCTTACTCTCAATCCCCCAACGGTCGAAATTCGGCCAGCGATAGAGCGCCAGCGCACGGATCTGTTGATTGCCGGGCTGTTTATTCCAGAAATTGATCTCACCGTAAGCGCGCTGCACCCAAGCAATATTTTGATCCAGCCAGGGGACATCCTGGTCGGTTTCGGTAATATAAACAGGCAAATTGCGCATGGCGGCCGGCACCGCCCCCATAAAGTCCCGATAGGCGCGAAATTGAAAGTGCCGGTTTTGAAACGGCGCATTCATCGTACTTTCATCCGTAATCAGGTTGGGGTCGGCCTGATGGGTGTAGGTATGGAGCGCCATGCCGTCACAGCCACCTGCGCCTAACCGAGTTAGAATGTCCTGGAAATATTGCACCCAATCCCCATTGGGATTGCCGGGGTATGTGGTCTGGTTGTTCCACGGCGCCACGGCCCCCACCAACACTTGATCGTCGGCATGGCCGGGTAGGGCGCGAATGGCAGCCCGACAAAGTTGGTAACAGCGCACATACATTTCTGGCGTGATCGCCTCGGTGTTTTCAAACGCGCGCGCGCCCAATCCAGCCCCACGTGTAGCTACAGTCAAAGCACTGAAACGTTCGGGCAGACCATGTCCCGTGGGATCATCAGGTGGTAGGGCGTTGTTTGTACTGCGAAAGGAAGCGGCGGCTGGCGTTGCTGTCTGGGCGGCTGGCGCACCTAGTTGGGCGCTACCCATGCCCCCACTGATGGTGCTCAAAAATCCGCGCAGCAAACGGGTTACGCCGGTCTCGGATTTATTGGGTGCGGAAGATGAGGGCTCTTCCTGCGGCATCAGGGCTGGAGCCATGGAACGAGCAAAAAGTGATGGCCGTTCGATCGCATAATTCATCTCATTGCCAATAATCCAGATCTTGCAGCCGCGCGTATTCGCCACAAAGTTGGCGCAGCGCCGGGCAAAATCATTATATTGGCTGCTGTTTGGAATCGTGCCGTCGGGGGAATAGCCGTTATTGATGCGACAAATAATGCCCAGATTGCGGCTGCTATAGGCCGTATAGTCGCGACCGCTGCTGTCGTTCGGATCATGACCAATGGCCTCGGTAAAGACAATCCAGCCCGGTTTGCCCGCATCCAGCATAATCTGTTCGCCGCCAGGGTCGTGAAAACCAAAGATGTATTCGGAATCGAAGAGAGGACGGGGCATCTTGTTTTCTCCTATGTTTGACCGTAGTCAGGTAGTTCGTGCGTATATAGTTTGTATCCGCTTTCACGGTAGGTGATAAAACGTCTTATTATCAATACTTACAATCATCGTAAAGATGATAACATGAATTCAATAACGTGTCTAGGGGTCATTTAGGTTCCAAAAAAAAGATGGGTGGAGAAACGTACGCGTTTCTCCACCCATCTTTTTAAAACAAACTCGCGTTAGAGACTTCGGCGAGCTCAGTCGAGTCGTTCGTCGAACGTCCTCAGCCGAACCGTGAGCGCAGTCGAACGCCGATTTTGCTGCGGTCGGCTAACTGTTGACTACCAGAAGCCATCATCCTCGTTATAGCCAAACTCTTCGCAAATACGCGCCACAATTTCGACGACTTCATCATGCACCTGGCCGTTGCTTGCAATCAGGCCATTGTGCGCCCGTACGTCGCGCTTGTTAAAGATGAGTGGATTGCCCCAGCAATCGGTCATGCGGCCGCCAGCAGCCTCTAGCAAAGCATAGGGGGCACAGATATCCCATTCTTTGCAGCCTGGGCTGGGGTGGACATAGAGATCGGCCAATTGGCGGGCGATGAGGCCAACCTTGAGGCCAACGCTGCCACTAACACGTTCGCTTGTAATACGCAAGGCAGAACGCATCTTATCCACAATTTGCTGGCGGTGGCTGCGGCTGCTCACCAACACCATGCGGTTGACCTGGGTCACATCGCTGACTGACAAGGGAATGCGCTCGCCAGCTTCGTAAAGATAAGCGCCCTGATTTACGGCGCCAATGTAGAGCAGGCCAGGGTCAGGCTGCATCACAACCCCCAACACAGGGCGGCCTTCAATGGCCAACCCGATCATAATCGAAAATTCCCCATTGCGGGCAATAAACTCTTTCGTGCCGTCAAGGGGATCCACGATCCAAACACGCCGGTTATGCAGCCGCGTCAGATCATCCTTGGATTCTTCCGAGAGGAGGCCATCATTGGGAAACATGGCCTCGATGCGGGAAACAATATGTTGGTTGGCCGAGCGGTCGGCCTCAGTCACTGGTTCGTCGCCCGATTTGTAACGTACTTCGGATGACCCTACATAAAAAGTGTTAACAATGGTTGCCGCTTCGCGTGCGAGCTTGGCGGCAAATTCTAATTCAGCAGTTAAATCGAGGGTCTCTATCCTGTTTTGCGACATAGCGATTATCCAAATGTTCAAATAGTTAGGCAATGAATTGGCAGATTATTACACAATAAGTTAATCCGGCAAAGTTTTGCTACAGCGAAAACCAAGCCAATCCGCAGCAGTTTGACGGTCAACCGCCTGGCGAACATTGATTTGCAGTGCAGTCGAATCATCTTTAAAGGAACCACCTTTGACAACATAGCCGTTGGTGTTCTCTGCGCTGGCGGTGGCGGTCCATTCGGCCACATTGCCCGCCATGTCTGTCAACCCAAAAGGACTGTTGCCAAATGGGTGATATTGGGCAACCGGTTGGGTGGCATGGCCGGCAGTTGCGCTGCTATTGGCGAGCAACGGGTCGAATTGATCGCCCCATGGGAAGCGGTAAGCACGCTGCGTCGCCGGGGCGAAACCGGCCGCAACTTCCCATTCCTCCGCGGTGGGCAAGCGTTGGCGTACCCAGGCGCAATATGCATTAGCGTTCTTCCAATCCACATAAACCACAGGAAAAGTCGCAAAAGCCGGATCGATCAACACGTTCGCCGATGCCGCATCGGCTGGCACACGGGGTTGAGCACACTGGCCAGCAGCCAAGCAAGCACGATATGCCTGGTTCGTCACCTCTGTGCGATCGATAGCAAAGGCATCCAGTTCAATCGTATGCAATTCGTCACTCTCATTACGGATCACATAGCGACCGGTCGGTATCTCCACCGCTTGAATCGCAGTCGGGCGCAGTTGCTGCCAAACAATAAAAGCGATCAGCAACACCATAAGCAGCCCAATCAGCAACAGGCGCAATGGAAAGCGAGCAGGTGTGCGCTCCTCTTGCGTGGCCAGCGCAAAAACGGACCAAGCATCGACGCCGCCGATACCAAGGCGGGATTGGCCTGGTGTACCTTCTAACTCGGCGAGCCCAGCCAATGCGAGCTGACGCTGACGGCCCCGCGTTGCCGGCAATTCAGCTTTTATCTCCTGCACCAACAGGGGAATCCATGCAGGGCTAGCCGCATCTTGATCACACAAGCGCCGCAGGGTGGCCGGTGTCAAGGCCGTGGTCGGATCCAACAATGCTTCGTTGAGCAATGTCGCCGTACGTTCACTATCGGTATGGTGGCGTAACGCTGTTAGCATGCCTTTGCCCAGCACTAATGCTGTGCGCAATAACAACGAGCGTTGACTTTCGCCCAGCTCTTGGCCGGCTTCGAGCAGCAATAGCCCGTCGCGCAATAACGCTGGGTCCGGCAGTTTACCATGTCCCCACCATTGCTCTAATGCGAGATTGAGCGCGTTGCGGACGGCATCCGCTTGGCTACTGCCATTTTTGCTACGCAATGGCGGCACGGGTTGGCTGGCCGGTTGCGGGGCGGGCGTTGGTTTTTCACTGTTACGTTCAATGTTCGGCTGCACAGTAGAGATAGGGCGTCGATCGCGATGTGACGCCGAGACCGAACTCTCCCTGACTGGCGCAATCCAATCGCCCAATTCATCCGTCCCGAATTCCCAATCCAAAGCCGGGCCAGGTTGGATTGCGGCAGCGCCGTTGCGTTTGCGGTCAGCAGCGCCATTCTGGGTATTGGTCTCGCGATCTTGATGCGTACGCCGTTGAAAGAATGCCATGCGCCCATTTTACATAGAGGGTATTGGCAAAGCAAATACTCATTAGGCTAAGTGAGACAGAGGACAACGGGTAGACGAATGAACATGGCTGTTGTCGTACATTCCCAGCCTAACCAAAGCGCCCAATTTGACATGGATCAAATTTATCCTTACACTCTCACGGGTGGTTTACGATAAAAGCAAGCAACCTGATTAGAAAAGCCCCAAAATTATTCTATAGAAACACTATGGCAAAAAAGAAGCTCGGTTATGTGGAGTTGGAGTGGCGTTGTCCTGTCTGCCAAACCCGCAACCCAGGTTTACGACAAACCTGTGCGAGTTGCGGTGCGCCCCAACCCAAAGATGCAAAGTTTGAAGCGCCTATCCAGACTGAATTGATTCAGGACGCCGACAAAATTAAACGGGCCCAGGTTGGGCCAGATATTCATTGTGGCTATTGTGGCGCACGTAACCCCGCCGATGCTAAGGTCTGCCACCAATGCGGCGGCGATCTGACACAAGGGGCCGCCCGCACCGCTGGCGAGGTGCTTGACGCACCGTTGAACACAGGCCCCAAAGAGGTCCGATGTGCAACCTGTGGCACTGCCAATCCAGCCACAGCACAAAATTGCAGTACGTGTGGCGCAGCCTTGGCAAAACCGAAAGTACAACCCACACCAGCCGTAGCCAAGGCAGCCCCTAGTCCACGCGGCTGTGTGATCGCAGCGATTTTGATTGGCATCCTCCTGGTCGGTGGCATCATTGCGTTTATGGTTTTCTCTAACCGCACGACAGCCGTTACAGGAACCGTGCGGGAAGCCAACTGGACGCGCACGATTACCATCGAGGGCCTGACGCCTGTGCAATATAGCGATTGGCGTGACGAGATTCCAACGGACGCTGAGATTGGCCGCTGCGAGGCCGATGTGCGCAGCGTACAAGATACGCCAACCCAGAACAGTCGCGAAGTTTGTGGCACACCCTATACGGTAGATACCGGCACCGGCCTGGGCGAAGTCGTACAAGATTGCCAGTACGAAGTCTATGCCGATCGCTGCACCTATACCGTAGAAGAGTGGCGCACCGTCGATACGCTGGTGCTGAACGGAAAAGGATTTACCCCCCAATGGCCAACGGCAGCGTTAGCCGCTCGGCAACGCGCCGGTGAGCGCACCGAAGGTTATCAGTGTGTGCTCAGCGCTAATGATGAAGAGTACACCTATACACCACAAAACTGGGAACAATATCGCCAGTGCGAACCGGGTAGCCAGTGGACGCTAGAGGTGAATACGTTTGGCAGCATCATGTCGCTGGCACCGGCGGACTAAGCAGATAATGAGCCGCATGGCATGCGCGGCGCATGTTTGAAGGCGAAGCGCCCAGCGACAGCCCAACGGTTATCCTACCTGCGGGGACACATAAGCCGATTATCGATCTGTTGTACGAAGCAGAAATTGTGAAGAGCAAGGGTGAGGGCCGCCGTCTCATTCAGCAAGGCAGCGTGCGCGTTGACGGCGAGACGGTGACCGCTATCGAGCAGTTGATTACGGCGGCAAGCGACGCGGAGCAAATAATTCAGGTAGGCAAACGTAAGTTCTTGCGTGTTGTTAATCCACAATAGTGGACAAAGTAAGTTATGCCAACTGGAGATGATTTGTCGGCAAGTAGAAGATATAGAGTTTGGAAAAAGGGGACAAAAAAGACTGCTGCTATCACGTTTCCCCCGATAGCGGCAAAGCCGCAACGTGATAACAGCAATCTATGTGACAATGATATCACGGATTTTTTCATTTGTAAACCCCCAATTTCAATGAGTTTTGAGTAAAAACAAGACAAAAGTCTCACTAGACCTTACGATTTAAAAAGGCAAGGTAAAAGCAACAAAAGCTAACGTAACCTAAGTTCCAAATCACACAATTCACCTTCATTTATTAAGTGATTGGGCCGGTGGTATCACTGGCGAGGTGCTCTATGTCGATGGTGGTTACAATATTATGGGTGCACAAGAAGCAGGGGCGACGGGAGAAAAGAAGGAGTAGACTAATAATTAAAACGAGTATGCACAGAACACGCGCATGGATAGCTTGAAGTGTACTTTGCAGAAGGGTCTATATTTACACAGTGCGCATAATTTTACCCAAGAATTTGCGCGACAGCAGTCAAGTCACAAACAATACCTTTGGCAATGTCATGATCAGTACGCTGACGATCCACCAAATAGGCCTGCATCCCGACGGCTCGC
>JBBRVA010000130.1:0-13280 GCA_038247295.1 Caldilineales bacterium
ATCATGTGTGACTGTCCATTACTTTGCTGCTTCATACGGTGATTGTGTTCCAGCATTACCATGGTCGAGCGAACCTCTTCATCCTGCCACTTCGCCATCTTGTCATCCTGTCATCTTGTCATCCTGCCATCTTGTCATCCTGTCATCCTGTCATCTTGTCATCCTGCCATCCTGCCATCTTGCCATCTTGTCATCCTGTCATCCCGCCACCTTGCCATTACGCACCAAGCCATCCAGTGGACTGGGCCCAATGCGCGGGGTGGTGGCATCACCGATGGCGCGCCGCACCAATTTCTCGCGATCTTCGATCAGGTGATTCATGGCCGTTGCCAGCCGCGGGTTGGTTTCGGCCACCTCGATAAAGGGCATGCGTTGGACGAAGAGCGTCACTAGATCTTGCGTAACTTCAATTGCATAGGGGCTGGGCTGGTCGCGCAGCAGCAGCAATTCGCCAAAAAATTCACCGGCACCCAGTCGATCCACTTCGCGCCAGGGCGCGGTGGTGGGATCATCCGATGTGCGCAGTACGAGCCGTACTTCGCCTTCGAGAATGATATAAAAGCCGCGAAAAAAGGCACCGGCCGGCAAAATCCACTCTTCGGCCCCAAACTGATGAAAGGCGGCGTTGCGGGCCAATTGTTCCACCACTGGTGCTGGGTAAGCGGCAAAAAAGGCGAGGGCCGAAAGCTGTTGGAGGCGCTGGGGGAAATCGTCGGCTTTGGTCAAGTCACTGCCAGAACGTTGATAGAGCAGCATGGTCTGATAGGGCACCGTGAGATTGGCGCGTTGGGCGGCATAATAGACGCGCGTCAAAATTTCATCGCGAATAAATTCGGTGCGCAGATAGTCGAGGACAAAGAGTTTAATTTCGTAGTTGATGGCATATTTATCATACGCATAACTATGCACGCGAATATGGGGTGCTGGGTCATGCACAACGCCAGGCGTGGCTAGGCAGGTATCCAACAAGATGCGTTTAATCTGATTCGGCGAATGGGCGTAGGCAAAGCAGACCTGAATCACTTCGGCGTGCAGTGGGTCTAGCAAGGTGAAATTCACCACCGCATCCTTGCCCATGAGCGCATTGGGCAGTACCACCACATCGCGCTCGCGTGTGCGCAGCCGCACCGCGCGCCAGTTCATCTCGATCACTTGTCCTTCAAATTGGGCGTAGCGCAGCCAATCACCAATCGCAAACGGTTTTTCAAAGGCTAACAACAAGCCCGCTGCCAGGCTGCTGAGCGTATCTTGTAGGGCAAAGCCAATCACAATCGAGCCGACGCCCAACGCGGCAAAGACTTGATCCATGGGCGCACCCCAGAGCGCGCCCATCACGTAAAAACCAACCCCAATCACGAGCGCCATGCGCAACAGCTCACCCCAGACGCGCGGTAGCTCGAATTGTCCTTTCTGGACAGTGCCGGGGGCGTGGACAAGCAACGTCAGCAGGCTAATGCAACTATACAGCAAGACCAGCCAGAAGAGCGTCTCGACCACGCGCACCAGCAGCAGGGTGGCGTCCATGCCCATGATATACTGCAAAATCAGCCGTAGGGTGAGCAACGGCAGCACCAAATTGCGGAAGTTGGCAATCGCGCCCGCCAGCCGCGACGATTGGCCATCTGGCCGCCGTTGCTGACGCTCGATCCACTCGCCCAGGAGTAGAATGAGCAAGGGTACGCCCACAATTAGGAGTAGCCCCCAACTGTATAAACTGTTTTGTGCTAGAATTGCGCGTAGCTGTTCCATACCTTATGCCTTTCTATCATCATCCTATCGCGCCCTCCAGCACCCAAGCCGCCGGACGCGCCGCATCACGCCCGGTTTTGGTGTAGCGTTGGAACTTATATTGATCTTTTAGTTGATCATAGACCACCTGGGAGACCAGGATTGTATTAGGGGCGGCGTCCGCACCCAGTGCATCGACCACATGAACGGTTTCGCCCCACAGTTCCATGCTGGGCCGCGTCGTGCCGATCACACCAGCGGTGACAGCGCCAGCGTGAATGGCCAGGCCCAACTGCAGGGTGGCGCCATGTTTCTGATTAAAGCGTTGTACGATCTGTTGGGCGGTGAGGGCAAATGCTACCGCACGCCGGCTGTGATCAAGGTGGGGCCGCGACAGCGCGCAGATGCCCACGAATCGTTGCGGGCCAGCCGCAAACTTTTCCAGATCCTGGCGGGCAGCAGCTTCGTCCAAATCAGCCGTCAACTCTTGCAACAGTTGTGCCACCTCCGCCGCGGTTTTTTTGCTCGCCAGTGTATGCCACCCTGTCAGCCCAGCCGTGAGCAGACTGACGGCCGATGCCTGTTCCAGAAGTTGCGTTTCTCCCTTTTGCAGCCGCTGGGCGAGAATGGCTGGCAAAAGGGTAAGCCGTAAGTGATCTAGCTCTTGCTGCTTTTGGCCCAGGAGTGTGCTTTGTTGGCGGGCGCCTTGCAACAGTTCATTAAAACTGCTTGCCAATTCGCCCAATTCATCTTTGCTGGTCACTGGCAAGACCACGTCGAGCTGGCCGCTGCGCGCCTGGCGGGCGGCGGCGATCACCTGGTTCACCGGGCGTAAAAAGCCGCTGGCAATGAGCACTGCGCCAAATGCGCACAACACGATCATCAACACGGTAGCAATGAGCAAATTATTCTGAAAGGTATAGATCGGCGCGAAGGCTTCTGCTTGGTCGATTGTGACGACCAACCCCCATTGTAGCGTTTCTAGCGTCACTGGCTGATAAGCGGCCACCACCGCCTGTTGGCGGTAGTCAGTAGTTAGGCCAACGGCATCACGCCCTTGGGTAGATTCGCGCGCGGCGACGGAGTTAATTTTGTGGAAGAGAATGCTCGTGTCCAGCTTTTCAATCATGCCGATGGTGCGCTCTGGGATGCCGTTCGCCTGCAGTTGGGCCAAATAGGCCGCCGGATCTTCGATCAAAAAGCGCAAATTGCTGCGCAGCAACAGATCCTGGCCAACCACATAGATCTCGCCGGTCTGGCCCAAACCGGCCTGCTCCCATTCTGCGTTATAAGTCAAGATCTTGTTGACTTCGGCTAGCGAGATCCGCACAAGCATAATACCGACCAAGTGCGGGCCATTATAGAGCGGTATGCTCCAAAAGGAAGTAGGAATGCCATAGCCGGGGCGGTAGAGTTCAAAATCAACCAGTTGCACTGCGCCACGGTCCGAATTGGCGCGCGCCAGTTCAAAGGCGTCTGCCTCATTGCCCTGGCGATAGGGGCCATTGATCAAATTGCTGGCAAAGTCAGTTTGTTTGCTGGTGGTATAGACCACATCGCCAGTCTCGAAGTTGACGAGGATCAGATCATCAAAGCCCAGTTTCTGAACAATGTTGCGTAGACGTGGGTGATAATAGGCGTGCTGCTGGCTATAGTCACTGCCGTCCTTGACTTGGTCAAGCAATAATTTTTCGTCTTCGCTTTGATAAGGATTGGCGGCAATATAATGATATTGCAGATAGTGACCGGCCGGGTTGGCGGGACGATAAAGCGTATAGTCGGCTTGGCCGGGCAGATTGGCATATAATTTGGGAAAAAACTGCGCCGTATAAAATGTTTCCAATCCGGCTTTCATCTCGTCGGAAATGGGTTGATTGCGTAAGGCGCGAAAGCCGCGATTCAGCGCAATCATCGCCTCGATCACCATATCGTCCTGACCCAACACCTCCACTTGGTTGCGCATGGTATGGAAATACGCTTCTAATTGTTCAGCTTTGGTGCGCCGAATAGCAAGCATACCGTCAAAGACCTGCTCGGTGAGCATCGCGCGATTGTTGCGCCAGCCCAGAAAGCCAATCACCAGAATAGAAAGCAAGCTGATCAAGAGTAGGATTAGAACCAGCTTTGATTTGATGCTCAAGCCTTTATGCATACTTGTCTTCTCTCTGGACTGCACATTTCGATTGGTGAGATTGAACAATGGGAAGATGGGGAAATTGTTTCAGCAACATAGTCACTCAATCTCTCTCTTGCTTAATCTCTTACTTTGTCACCAATGGCCGGCATGATGGTTGTTGGCGTCGGTGTCAGCGTGTCGGTATCAGCGTGTCGGTTACGACGGCGGTTGACGTTGGCACTGTTGTTGTGGTCAAGGTTGTTGTCAGCGGCGTCCTGCTCTTCCCAGCCATTAAATCGGGCAAAGGTAAGATCAGCGGCGCATTGTTTGGCACCAACATCGCTTGAATATTGGGCGCGAGCTTTTGCACATACTCATAGGTGATTAGGTTGGGATCCTGGGCCAGAGCAATCGCGATCAACTGTAAAGCTTCGGTTTGTGCCTGCGCCTTGACTCGAATTGCTTCCGCTTCGGCTTCGGCCTGGGCCGTGATTTTCAACCGAATGGCATCCGCTTCGCCGGCCGCCACGATCGTCAACTGATCACGGCGTCCTTCGGCTAAATTGCGCATTCCTTGTGCTTCATGAATGGCGCGCTCTTCATCTTCCAGCGCGACCTGTTTGCGCTCAATTGCACTGGCATATTCATCGCTAAAGGTAATATCGCGCAACAGTAGTTGATCAACGATCAACCCTTTGGCGCCCAATTCGGCGGTCAGGAGCCGCTCTAGCGTTGATTCCAAATCTTTGCGCGCCGAACTATTGACCTCTTTGACCTTAAATTGGGACACCTGGGTGCGCACCAGCCCCCGGATCACCGGGCGCACAAAGTCTTCAATGTAACGATTCTGCCAATCACTATGTAAGGTCACCACCTGCTCATAATTGACGCGAAAGATGATTGATAGGTCGAGCCGAATCTCCTGTCCATCGCTGGTCCGCGCTCGAATCGAATCGTCGCCGGTTTTGGCGCCTTCATTCGGTTTGCCCGCCATGGTATAGGTCTGCCAGGAAACAGGATAGATCACCTCCTGCTCCAAGATTGGCAAAATCAAGTGTAAACCAGAGCGCAACGGTTGTGGACGGACGCCACCGGGCGTGATCAGAGAAATGATCACCGCCACCTGATTGGGCGGAAGAAAGACCAAGGCCGCTGCCAGCAGGCTGAGGGCCACGGGTACCAGCAACGGGAAAAGCACACGCGCCGACAAGACGCGCAAGATGGCGATCTGGATCCCTTCACGGAGCAGACTCCGGATAAAAATGCTACCGCCATAGATGGCAAAGATCACCCAGGCGATACTTGCAATAATGTTGAGCAGTTGATCAAGATTAAGCATTAGCGATACAATCTTTACCTGATACGGGCCACTGGTGACGTGCCTTACGATCTAAATTACGCGACGTGTTTGCCCTATCCGCCCCGCCAACCTCTTGTCTGTGAAAAGAAATCGGCTCATCTGTGAAACGTAGGCAAAGTGCTGTTTTGCCCATCGACAAAATATTATGTTTGTACACTTTCGGCTGATGAGCGAAGAAAGAGTGGCGGCTTATACCGCGATTTATTTTGTCTTTATGGGTGGGTGCCATTTTGGCTCACCGCGGTCTGAAAGATAGGAACGAAACGATCCCAGTCTTCGGTGGCAACCTGTTGAATGGCCTGCACCACTTTGGCCTGGCGCTCTACCTCTGTACCGGTGAGTGTGGCGACCAAAAATTGGCTCGCTACCATATCTTGGGCTGCTAAGTGGGCCAGAAATTCGCGCTGTAGGGTCTGTTGATGTTGCTCTGTCGTTAGTTGGGTAAATTGTTGGTATTCACTAAATAAATCCAACTTGGGTTTGATTTGTGTAGCCTTCCAGAGGCCTGTGCAATAGCCGACCACGATCTCTTGGGCTGTGCTTTTAAGCGCTGGCGGCACATCGATCTGCTGCTCTAGGAGCCAGGACAGATCTACTTTTAATTGTTCGCAATGGGCCGCTGTATGTTCGACCAATACTTGCATCTGTTCAGGGGAAAGTGTCAATAACCAAGCTTGCAGTTTGGCTTCATGGCCCAATCCACTTTCCACCCAAGCCCGAAATTGGGGCGCCAACGACGCTTTGGCGGGCGGGCCTTGGAACTTGGAAATTGCATCATTTAGCCACATATCGATCCGGTTCGTTGGGATGAAGGCCGGCAGGTTTTCTTGTCCAGCTTCTGTTGTCGTCAACGGCTGATTCGCTTGTTGGCGTTGTTTCAGCACACGGTTCAGCCGAACTGTGCCAAAACCCATGATTACCAACAAAGTGATAAATGATAATAATTGCATTATTTATTCCTCGTTTGCCGATGAACTACCTGCAAACTGGCTGGCCTACTGATGTACAGCCCGGTCGGTTTGTTGGCGTTGCCCCAGTTGTAGGCGCCTTCGTAATGTTAGAGACGGCGCCGGTTAGCTTGGGCCACAAAGCGGCCGCCTAAGCATTGAGAGCACCCTAGGTCTTTACTGCACACCGCGTGTTTTTTGGGCAGTGGTCGCTTGTTCATGCGGATGAATCGCATGAAGAACGCCCTTTTATGTTATTTATTGGCTCATCTATGCAAAGTGTGCAAACCGATGTTTTACTGGTTGATAAAATATTGTCTTTGCACACGTTCGGCTGATGAGCATATTTATTTTGGGGTGACGGTTGTACCCGGCGCAAGTATAACTACTGAACGTGGGTTGAACGTGGAATGAACGTGGTATGCACGAGAAATCTTTGCGGCTCATCGATGAAAAGTGGGAAAACCGATGCTTTGCTAAAAGTGAAGGATGGGGTTTTTACACTTTCGGCTCGACAGGCTCGATGAGCGCAGCTTTTGTGGCATGTGGGCAAAACCACATGTTTGCCCACATGCCACAGATAAGCCAACTTTAGCCGTTTTGCACCTGGTCAGCCTCGATCAGGTAGCGCTGTACATTAAAGGCGCTCGCATAGCGCGTCTTGAATTTTTCATCATCCGTATTAAGCTTGTCCGTGTAAAAGCGGTCAAAGTTTTCATGCTGCACAAAGCCCTTCACTGCTTTCCAAAGCGTGCGCACATCGGCCACGCTTAAGCCGTTATCCTGGCATTTGTCCAGCAGATTCCACAATACTTCATCAAAGATCACTTCCAACTTGTCTTCCGGCATGGTGCTGCTTGTCTCGCTCATGCTGCTCCTCCTCAAAGTTTGAATTAAAAAATGAATCGTGATTTGGATAGCAATATCGTTGAGCGCATAGAGATGCATAAGGCAACGCTCAATTCGCCTTTGCTGTCGCCAAAGATGAAGGTAATGGCTGTGGGGCGACGGTTAAGATCTGTGCGATGGTGTGTAAGAGTGACAACGGTTGTTGATTCAAATAAAAGTGGTCGCCTTGAAACATCCGTAATGTAAAGCTGGCTTGGGTCAATATCTGCCAGGCCTGCAAATCGGCTTGAGACGTCCGCGGATCGTCTGTCCCGCCTAAAGCGACTAACGGACAAGGCAGCGGCGCTTGCTGCGCGCATTGATAGCGCTCCACCAGTGTCATATCCGCACGCAGCAGCGGCATAAAGAGTTCGCGCAGTTCCACGTCGGCAAATATTACCGCGGGGATGTTGTTGTAGCGGCGCTGCAATTCCATGAGGAATGCATCGTCGCTGGCCAGGGTGTGGACTAAAGCGTCCGGTTCGAGCAGCATGGGCGCCCGGCGCCCAGAGACCAGCAGATGGGTGGGCGTTTGGCCCTGCAGGTGCAACTGTTGCGCTAGTTCATAGGCAAGCAGCGAACCCATACTGTGGCCAAAGAGGGCGAAGGGCTTGTCCAGCAGCGGCAACAAGACCGGCATCAGCGCCTGCACCAGCGCGGCCGCATCGGTGAAGGGTCGTTCTCGAATGCGATTTTCGCGCCCAGGCAACTGCACGGCGCAGACTTCGATCTCCGCTGGCAGATATTGAGGCCAGGTGCGGTAGATCGAAGCCGCGCCGCCGGCATAGGGCAAACAGAAGAGGCGTAAACGGGCGTGAGGATTAGGTTTGCTGATCTGGAACCAAAGGCTTGAACTCATTTATGTTGTTATCCTACTATCGTTGTCACCAGGCAAGATGGCGCATTGGCGTTGGCGCTTTGCCACTATCAGTGGCGCCACCCTAGTTTTGCTTGAGGGTGACAATTGTCCTTAGCCTGAGTCTAGCAACCGAACGTGGATTGAACGTGGCTTGAACGTGGAATGAGCTTCAAATAAAGCGGTTGTAGAATGAGCCGGAGATTCGAGCTGAATCGTTACGATTGAGACAAGTGTGATGATGATTATGGCGTTGAATCAAACGACACTGGTGGTGTATCAACCCCTTGCCCAGTGCTGCGCATGACCAGCGCAGCGGGTGAGAGCTGTTCCACCGCCACGCGTGCCTGGCCGGTCAGACCATCTTGTAGCGCGGCAACGCTTGGTGCATCCATGTCGGCGTAAATTACCGCTTGGATCTGGTTGCCGGTGGGCTGTTGCTCAACATCAACCACAGTCGCGGGAATGGCCTCATGCTGATTGGCGCCGTCCAGATACAACTGCACCGCTTGACCTGGTTGAAGGCGATCTTGTGCCGTTAATGGGAATTGAGCAACCACAACGCCATCGCTGCTCGTTTGGACAATCTGGCCGGTTTCATAAACGATTATTGGTACAAAAAAGAACCAAACTAACCAGCCGAGAAAAAGCAGACCGATCAGGAACAAGACAACCAGTGAAAAACGGTTGCGATCAGCCTGCAATGAGCGGAGCGAATGCGAAAAGGCAATAGACATGGCAATTTCTCAAAATTAGGGATTGTGCTTGCTAGGGTCTATTTTACTTGATTATATCACCGTTTAGCAATGTTTATTGGGCGTGGATCGAAAAAGAGGCGGCTCATGGGCGCAAAGGAGTGTTTTGCCCTTGCGCAAAGTAATGAATTTGTACACTTTGCATCGATGCACGAAAGAGGATGACACTATTTTGCGCAACTAAAGTGTCTCCATAAGTTCCCCACAAAGTCTTAACAATTTCTCTAGATTTAACCGCTATACTGATAGTATGACCCCGAACAACGATCTTATTGATTAATCGTATTGATTAATCGTATTGATGAGTCGTATCAAACTACTGGCGACGTTGATTTCGAAAAGTATTAAATTCTGTCATACCCTGCAAAGTGCCATGTCAAATCATATCCTGGTCGTGGACGATGACCCCCAGATCGTCCGTATTTTACAAACGTATCTCACCCAAGCGGGTCTTCATGTGCTCACCGCGGGGGATGGCGAAGAGGCGCTGCGCTCGATTCGCCGCGAACACCCCGCGTGCGTGGTGCTTGATCTGATGATGCCGGGCCGTAATGGCTGGGATCTGACGCGTTTGTTGCGCAATGATGCGCAACTTACCCACATTCCGATTTTGATGTTGAGCGCACGCACCGAAGATGGCGATAAGATTTTAGGGTTAGAATTGGGCGCGGATGATTATGTCACCAAACCATTCAACCCGCGCGAAGTCAGCGCGCGCGTGCGGGCGCTTTTGCGCCGTACACAGGGTGAATGGGCCCAGCCGCCAGCTGTGCACCAAATTCGTGGCCTGCGCCTAGACAGCGCAACGCGCACGGTCAGCTTGGATGAACAACCGCTGGAATTGACACCCACCGAATACGCTCTGCTGCGCACCCTAATGGAGAACGCCAACCATGTCTTTTCGCGCCTGGAACTGATTGAAAAAGCATTGGGCGACGATTACGAAGGTTTGGAACGTACCGTTGATAGCCATATTAAAAATTTGCGGCGTAAGGTTGAAGCGGACATCGCCAACCCCACCTACATCGAAACCATCTTTGGCGTTGGCTACCGCATACGGAGTGGGGAGACCCGCCCAGAGGGCACCCGCGAATGACGAACGACGAGAGACGAACGTTCGTCATTTTTTAGCGATTGTTCAGGACAAATTTCAATGGTAAATCGACTTTGGGTGCGCTTGACGCTTGCCTTTGTGGTAGTGATCATCGTCACTGTGACCACTACCGCCTGGTTTGCGAACCAGCGCGCGGGCAATCAATTTCGCGCCTATCTGCGCCGCCCAGACATCCTGGCCCGCAGCGGCCTGCCCGACCTGCTGGTCACCTACTATCAAGAGCATGACTCTTGGGATGGCGTTACGCGCTGGCTGGACGGTGATGGACGCCCCAATCGATCTGACCGGCGGGCCAAGCGGGGGGAGCTCCCGCCGTTTGTGGTGGCCGATGCGGCGGGCCACATTGTCTATGCCGATGGGCCTGGCCGCCAAGGGCAAACATTGGGGGCGCTCGAAAAGAGCAGCGCGCAATCGTTGACGGTGGACAGCAATGTCGTTGGTTATCTAGTCTGGGATTTTGCCTCGCTCACCGCTTTGGCCCTACCCGAGCTCGATTTTTTGCGTCAGTTGCGCATTTCTCTGCTGTTGGCTGGGTTATTGGCCGCTGGTTTGGGGATTGGTTTTAGCCTCTTTATTAGCCGCACGCTGGCCGCGCCGCTGGCCGTCTTGGCCCGCACGGCGCGCGCTTTTGCCGCCCAAGATTGGAATCAGCGCGTCGCTGTGCAAGACCAATCATCGATTGCCGAGGTGGCCGAGGTGGCCCATGCCTTCAACGATATGGCCGGCGCGCTGCAACAGGCCGAAACCCTGCGTCGCCATCTGATCGCCGACGTAGCGCACGAATTGCGCACGCCGTTGAGTGTTTTGCAGGGCAATCTCAATGCTATGTTAGATGGTCTCTATCCGCTGGATATGCAGGAGATCGCCACCCTGTACGACCAGACGCGGCTTTTGACACGCCTGGTGGATGATCTGCACGAGTTGGCGCAGGCCGAGGCTGGCCAGTTGCCGTTGCACCTGATGGCTGTAGAAGCAGATGCGCTGCTCTGGGCGACTGCCACCCGCTTTAACACCGTAGCCGATGCCCAAGCCATTACGATCGAGGTAAGCGTCCCTGCGTTTCTGCCGCCGGTGCAGGCCGATCCAGACCGTATGATCCAGGTGTTACAAAATCTGATCAGCAATGCGTTGCGCCATACACCAACGGGGGGGCGAGTCACGATTGTGGCTGTAGCCGAGGAGTCTGCCCGCCGCGTCCGCTTTAGTGTCAATGACACTGGCGAGGGTATTGCGGCCGAAGATCTGCCCCATATCTTCGAGCGCTTTTACCGCGCCGATAAATCGCGCGCCCGCAGCCGCGGCGGTGCTGGGCTCGGTTTGACAATTGCCAAAACCCTCGTCGAAGCGATGGGTGGCACGATTGGCGTCGAGAGCACACTGGGGCAGGGCAGTCATTTCTGGTTTACGTTGCCGGTTGCCGCAGCTGATTGACGGCGTGCGCACGACCGCTGATATCTACATCGGCGCGTAATGCGCATTTTTGTCCCTTGTTGTACAATAATCATAGCCATAATTTGAATCAAAGTTTTCTCTGCATCTTTGCTCCCTTGCGTCTTTGCGTTATATTTTTACCCGGCCTGTCCAGATTAGAAAATGGAGATCTGAGATCAAATGTCAAATGCAACCAAGAAATTGCGGGTCGCCATGCCGGCCTGGGAGATCGGGCGCGCCGGCAGTGGCTTCGGCGTCAAAGTTGGTGGCTTGGGCGTGATCGTCGAGGAACTGCCACCTGAACTGGTCAAAGCCGCGGCCAAACAGGAGATCGACCTGGAGATCGAAACCCTGACGCCTTGTTTTGCCCATTACGACCGCCGCCAACTGACCCAACTCGATTTGCGCCTACCCGTGACGATTGCCGGCTACACCTTTGACTTTGAAGTCTACGAACACATCTTTCCCGATGGGCAGAAGGTGATCTACTTCTGGGACGCGTGGCAGCTAAGCTGGACGAATGCCAACGCCATCTACCCGACCGACCCGCAATTGGGTCTCACCCTCTATGCGGCGGTTGCGCAGGCAATGGCCGGCTATATCAAACAAGGTGGGTTCGACACCGTCCATCTGCACGACTACCATGTCGGTCTGGTGCCTTTCTATCTGGGCGATGCATATCTGCAAAACGTGCCGATTCATCTCACCATTCACAATGCCACCTATCAAGGTATCACACCGTTGTTGGGCGGTGGTTACAATTCTTTGTACCGCATCAACTTGCCCGGCGACCAGCTCTTCCACAAATATTTCGACTTTTTTGATCATCTGAACATCATGAAAGCCTGCCTGCTCAAGGTGCATGAAACCGGCGGCAAAATCACCACGGTCAGCGGCGATCTCGGCGCAACGTGGGGCTATGCCGCTGAACTTAAGCAGAACCATGCCACGGTCTGGGCCAAAGCCTATGCCCAGAAAGGCGCGCCGCCCGGTGAAGTTTTTGTCCCCAATCGTCACCTGGATCTCTTTGAAAAGCTGCCCATCATCGGCATCACCAACGGCATGAGCGACCACAATCGCCCGGAAAACATGCCGGAGCTAAAAGCGGTGGTGCTGCAAGCAATGCAAGCGCGGCGTGGTGTCCAACGGCCCATTTTTAATCATCCAATTACCCAAGCGGAGATGCTGGATCACGATCACAATTTTGATGTCGAGCATCTGGCTGTCAAAGCCGACTTGAAACGCCTGCTGCACCTGGAAGCCTTTGGCACAGAACCGGAGTGGGACCCGATCCTGATTACCGCGGTGGGGCGGCTGGTCGAGCAGAAAAATTTAGGCCTGGTGGCGGACATTATTGAGCGCACACTAGTATACGAGCACGGCACGAAATTTATTATCCTGGCCTCGGCGCCAGACGGTGACGGTGGTGGCAAAGCCAGCGAGGCCAACTTTTTCCGCCTGGCCCATCTCTACCCAGGGCGGGTCTATTTTAACAACAGTTTTAACCTGCCGCTCTCGAAATTGATCCTTGCTGGGGGCGACTTTTCGCTGATCCCCTCGCGCTTTGAGCCGTGCGGGCTGGTCGATTACGAAGCCTCGCTGGTTGGCGATATCGTAATCGGGCGGGCCACCGGCGGCTTGACCAAGGTGCGCCACTGCGCCTATTTGTACGAATGGTTGGATATCAGTGATCGGGCCGGCGAAGCGAATGCTTTCTGGTGGCAAATCAAGTTCGCCATCGACGCCTATCGCCATGACCCCGCCCGCCATGCCGCCTTGATCCGCACGGCGATGGCGATTAACGCCAGTTGGGAGGCTTCAGCGGGGCAATATGTGCAGATGTACCGCTATGGCCACCTGGCCAAACAATGGCAGGCCGAACGTCGCCAGTTGCTGGCGACCTTTACGGAGCTGCTGGAAACTGACAAACCGACCTTCAGCGCGTTTTTCAGCCCTGGTCAACAAGAATATGCGGATAATTTGGATTGGGAATTGAAACGTTTTTTGGCGAGTAGTCATTAGAACCAACGCTAATAGCTGGCGCTAACACGGAACAATCTCCACGTCTATTCGCAAGGATAGGCG
>JBBRVA010000131.1:0-13252 GCA_038247295.1 Caldilineales bacterium
CAGTAGGACAGTGAGACAGTAGGACAGTGAGACAGTGAGACAGTAGGACAGTGAGACAGTAGGACAGTGAGTCAGTAGGACAGTGAGACAGTAGGACAGTGAGACAGTAGGACAGTGAGTCAGTAGGACAGTGAGACAGTAGGTCCGTACCAACTTTTGCTGTGCCACTGTCATACTGTCTTACTGTTCTACTGTCTTACTGATTTTCCAACGCCGGCGCCGATTGGATACGACTTGGCCGCACTGCGCGTCGACCTGCTTCAGCTAAGACTGCATCGGCCACGCGTAACCCACCTAGTGCCACGGCGGCCGTTGATTGGCCCGGGAAAATACTGTCGCCTACCATCCACAAATTAGGGCCTAGCCGCGGCCCCCAAGTGCGCAACAGATGTGTCTGCGGAAAGCCGCCCACCCAACCGCGGGCTCGACGTGTAAAGCGCTGAAATGTTACCGGCGTGCCTGGCATAATCAAGGCCGCCGCGGCGCGCAACCCCGGCAAGATGCGCTCGGCGGCGCTGATCATACGATCCACATAGGCGGCCTTGCGTTGTTCATAATGCCGTTGATCCTGCTCATATAATGTCCACCACGGCGCCAGGCTGGTATGTGTACTGATCGTAAGCACACGTTGCCCAGCGGGGGCGCGCCCCATATCCCAGGCTGGGCTAAGCGAGATAAAGACTGTATTGCCTTCCCCTAGCGGCTCACGCACGATCACCTGGTGGTGGAGCGGGAAATCAGTCGGGATAATCGACGCATCCACAGCCACGTAGACCATAAATGCGCCCCAGGCGTCCCGCGGTTGGGCTGGTAAATTGTGCAGCGCCGGCGGTGCATCGTCCCCCATCAGTTCAGCGATGTTCCAGGGTGGCAAATTGGCCACTATGAAACTGGCCGGAAAACTATCACCGCGCTTAGTTTCTACCGCTACCGGCTGGCCGTTTTCCATGACAATGCGGGATACCGCTTGACGGTAATGCAGTTGACCACCATTGTCCCGCACCGCTTGGGCCAGGCGCCGCGCAATCGCGCCAATGCCACCTTCCAGATGAACTACGCCGCGCCGCGGTAAATCCAAGGCCGATGCGCCATAGAGTGCATTGGCGTGGGTGCTTGTGGTCTGCGCGGCGATCAAAAGTTGCGCATCCACAAAGAGCCGCAATTGATCGGGCAAGCCGCGCAAATGCGCCGCAACCGGCCGTAGTGCATCGGCCAGTAAACTCGGGTGTAGATGGGACCGCCAATCGTGCGCCAGCCAGCTTAGCCCGCGACTGAGCAAGTGCAAACCCTCGGTGGCGGTTTGCGGTGGCCACGGCGGCGTGCGCAGAGCAAGATCCCAAAGCGCGTCGGCCGTGCGCTCTTGCCAACGCCAAAAGGCAGCGGCCTGGGTGCCAAAGGCCCGCTCGTGCTCGGCTTGGCGATGCTGGGCATTGGCCCAGCGCGTAACTGTGCTGCCATCTGATAGATGAACAGCCATCGTGGCATCTTCATCGCGCCCGGCAAGGGGAATCGGCCAATCGGCAATCGCGGCGGCCTGCGCTACAATATCCATCGGGCCGCCCGGGTAAAAACCACCGGCTAGGGTAGCACCAGCATCGAAATGATATTTTTTGTGATAGAATGTGCCGGCGCAGCCGCCAGGGTAGACGTGAGCTTCCAATAGGGTGACGGGTAATCCCATCCTGGCTAGGACCGCGGCTGTGGTCAACCCGCCGACACCCGCACCGATCACGACAACTTTGTGATGATTTGGCATAGCATATTTGGCAGAGATAGGTAGTAGCCAGTAGGACAGTGAGTCAGTAGGACAGTGAGTCAGTAGGACAGTGAGTCAGTAGGACAGTAAATCAGTAGGACAGTGAGTCAGTAGGACAGTACAAAACTGTCTCAGTGATTTACTGTCCTACTGTCCCACTGATTTACTGTCCTACTGTCCCACTGATTTACTGGCTCACTTTCTTATTATCCTCGTCATCAGTGAACAACACGAGGCTATAGTCAAACACTGATCACAGGCACCTACTTGTTTTCCAGCAACCTACGTGTCTGCCAGCCTCGATAGGCGAAGAGCACAGGCAGATTGACCCACATGCCTAAACCGACCAGCCGCCAAAACCACTGATCGCTGGGTATCCCTTCTACATCATCGATAACGGCGGTGGTTGTGTCGTCGATCGGCATAAACGTGTGGCGATGCACCCACTTTGTAAAAGGCCCTTGCACCTGGCGATCCACAAAACTAATCGGCGTCACCTGTTCGATACGCGCCAACCAATGGATCGGCAAGGGACCCAACCACATGGTGAAGGCCATTTCATCACCTTCGCCCAGCAGTGGTGGCGCCCGGTGGACGCGGACAATAACCGGCGGCGGTGTAATGGCGCCCATGCTGGCCGAACGGCTGTGAAACGCAGCTACCTCGGCCAAGGGTGCTTTGACGATAAAATGATGATGATATTTCATAGTGTTTAGGGCTCGGTGAGCGGTAAATGATAAATGGTAAATGGGAATCGCTCGTGTACGACTTACCATTTACGCCTTTTTCAACAAGTCACGCAGCGCCGCTTCTAGGGTTGGAAATTTAAAGGTGAAACCTGCTTCTTCCAGACGATTGGGAATGGCGCGCTGTCCGTCCAGCAATACGGTCGACATTTCACCGAAAACGGTCTTCATCACAAAGGCTGGGGCTGGAGCCAAGGCTGGGCGCTCCATCACCTTGCCCAGCGTCTTACCGAACTCTTTATTGGTAACCGGTGTGGGGGCTGCCAAGTTGAATGGACCTGTGGCGCTCTCGTGGTTGAGCAGAAATTGAATCGCCCGCACCTCATCCTCTAGGTGGATCCAGGGTAGCCACTGTTTGCCACTGCCAATTGGCCCACCAGCGAAGAACTTGAAGGGCAGCATCATTTTGGGAAATGCGCCCCCTTCTGTGCTCAAAACGACACCGGTGCGCAACACAGGGCGACGGATGCCCATCTGCACGAGGGGTACAGTCGAGGCTTCCCAATCAAAACAGACCTTGGCGAGGAAATCGGCGCCTGGCGGCGAGTTTTCAGTAATCATCTCATCTTTGGTTGGGCCATAATAGCCCACCGCTGATGATTGGAGCACCACCTTTGGTTTTTCGGTGGCCTGTTTGACCGCGTCTTGGATCGCTAGCCCCGCATGGACGCGACTTTCGCGAATCAACTTTTTGCGTTCGGCACTCCAACGGCCATCGGCAATACCTTCACCGGCCAAGTTGACGATAGCGCCCGCGCCATCCACCAGATGTCCCCACCCGGCTGTGCTCTTGCCATCCCATTTTTCCAATTGAAGACCAGAGGGTGTGTTGATGGCTTTGTCTGGATTACGGCTGAGGACAATCACTTGATGCCCATCCGCTAATAAAGCGGTCGACAACGCTTTGCCAATTAAGCCTGTGCCGCCTGTGATGATGATCCGCATATAATAAGTCCTTTCGATAAAGCGATGATGGTAGACGACGGATAATGGTTGAAGCTCGTTCGTCGTTCGTCGGGTTGACTACAACAACTCACTCAATGGATCCGCCGAGAGCACATGCTGTAGCCAATCAACCACGATGCTGCCAGGCCCCTCCAAATATAGTTTGGCAGCAGTCAGGTAGGCTGCCAGGTAATCATCAACCAGATTTTCTGGCATCTGATAATGGTTGCTGAGTAAGCCCTTGATCCAGAGTAGATCGTTGCCGACATATTCAATATTACCCAGGGTGAGTGCCGCGGCAATGTTGCGACTAAAGCTGGCGTTGGCCTTGCCTAAATGTTCGAGTGGCATTTTTGTATGGGCCATTGCCCGCCAGACATCACCTTCGATCCATGAATGGCGCGCCCGAAATTGGTGCAGTGCTTCTCGATAGGTGGCCGTTACTGGCTTGAGCGCCGGCTGTGGACGCGGCATTGCCATAATTTGTTCGATGGCCTGGATACCGGCTTCCAGATGATCGGCTAGATAATAACCGGCAATCCGCTGGCGTAGATCATGAATTTCTGTAAATATCTTACCCCCGAAGGCGACCGCAATATGTTCATGATACAACACCTGTGCCATATCGGCTAGGTTCGCCGCGGTGGAAAGCTGTTGCGCCGTCAGGATCACCAACATGGGGTGGGCGGTCTGGATCGTCATAATCATATTTTCGACCGGCACATTGGCGCCCAAAAAAATAATATCCCATCCTTTGCGCCGCAACAAAAGCGACAACAGCAATACGATAAAGATATGGGCTTCTTCGGGGGGGCATCCAATCAAGATGCGCCCAATCCGGGTGGGCGGTGGCGTGGAAGCTAGTAATGTTTCGATGCGTCGTGTGGCCAGCGCTGAAGCGAAATGCTCTTGTTGCACGGTGACTTTGCCATGATACCAACCTTCACCACTCGTCTGTAAACCACGTTGCAGCAGATCCACACAGACTTGTTCGACTGGGAAAATGGCAAAAGCCTGGGCAAGCACACGTTCCGCACGCTGTTCATCAAAATTCATACAGCTAGCTACCCAGGCATCGTGTAACTCGGCAAGCGCATCCCCTTGTTTGACAGGAGAAGCAGGTGATGGGCTTGAGGACGTTGTTTTCTGGGCTGTATCAGCCTGTTCTTCACTCAGGCGACGCCACAGATCAACCGCACGGCTGATACTCATGCCTTCATCCTGGCGTATGATCAACCATTTCAATAGGTTGATGTCATTTTGCGAATAAAGCCGGTGACCGCTATCCGTTCGTTGTGGTTGCGGCAAGCCATACCGTCTTTCCCATGCGCGCAAGGTATCTGGCTTGAGCCCTGTCTCTTGGACCACCGCTTTCAAATTGTAAATTGGTGCATCAGGTGATGAATTCATTAAAAACCTTACTCAATCCTAATTGTCTACTGGCCGTCACTTGGCGACCTGTCTTACCTGGGTCTACTGCTTGCGCGCCATTTTGCCGGGTGGCAGCAGTTTCTACTGCATAGGAAGCATTTGACGGCTGAATCTCCATGTTATGTTATATTATATTATGATTATATTATGAAAATCGAAAACTTGTCAATGGTTTGTAAAGCCTTTGTGTGGTAAGTCTGCAAAGACATAGACAAATATATGAATCATACCTTGACAAATGTATGAATCATACCTTGACAAAAGTATTATAACATGTTAATTTGCACAACAGTTGTTCGCTAAGTTACTATTGCCACATTGTTTTTGATCGCAAGGTTTTGCATGCACACACCCAACCTCAAATAGGAGACCCTCTGAATGCAATTGCCTACCCATTCATGGGAGCACGCACTGTTGTCGCTGGCCCACGAAGCGCGTCACGTTGATTCGACGACTGGCGTGTTTCAGTTTGATCCACAGCTTCTCCAGCAAGCCTATGCCTATTGCGACTCGCTTACTGCTTTGCACAGTCGTTCTTTTTATTTAGCCTCTGGGCTTTTGCCCGCTGAAAAGCGGCGGGCGACGCGTGCGTTGTACGCATTTTGCCGCGTAACCGATGATCTAGTGGATCGGGCGACGGGTGATGAATGGGCCCAACTGGCAGCTTGGCGACGGCGGATTTTAACAACCAATCCCGCCCCAGATGACTTGGTTGCCGTGGCGTGGACAGATGCGCGGCTGCGCTACGGGGTGCCGGTACGGTATGCCGAGCAGTTAATCGATGGCGTTGCCAAAGACCTGGCGCGGGTTCGTTACCAAACTTTTGAGGAACTGACCGCTTATTGTTATTGTGTGGCCTCGACGGTGGGGTTGATGAGTATGCATATTGTGGGCTATGCCGGTTCACACGCGGTGCCCTATGCGATCAAGCTGGGCGTAGCACTCCAGATTACCAACGTGCTGCGCGACATCGCCGAAGATTGGCGCCTCGACCGGATCTATTTGCCGCAAGCGGATCTAGCGCGCTTTGAATTGAGCGAAGCGGATCTGACGGCCGGCCGGGTCACCGATCAATGGCGAGCCTTTATGCGCTTTCAGATCGAACGCAACCGGCGCCTCTATCAAGAAGCAATGCCCGGCATTCGGTTGCTGGATCCGGATGGCCGTTTTGCGATTGCTGCTGCGGCTGATCTCTACTGCGCGATCCTAGAAGATATTGAAGCGCATGATTATGATGTCTTTACGCGCCGTGCGCATGTCGGCACATGGGGGAAATTGCGGCGCCTGCCTGGCATCTGGTGGCAGAGTTGGATGTAGGTGCGGTTTGTAACCGCACATGGGTGATCTGCCCAAGAACGTGCGGTTACAAACCGCACCTACAATATGGCTGATTTGACTTCCCTACTCAAACGCCGAAATCCCCGTCAAATCGCGCCCGATGATCAACTTCTGGATCTGGCTCGTCCCTTCATACAAACTGGCGACACGGCAATCGCGCCAGAGGCGTTCCGGCTCGTACTCGTCCGAATAGCCGTAGCCACCGTGGACCTGGATCGCCATATCGGCATTGCGCTTGGCGGCTTCGGTGGCAAAAAGCTTGGCAATCGAAACCGGGATCGTACTCTTTTCGCCCTGATTCTTGACCCAGCCTGCTTGGTAGACCAGCAGACGGGCTGCTTCTGCATCCACCTTCATCTGCGCCAGCATGTCTTGCACCATTTGGAAGCTAGCAATTGGTTTGTCAAAGGCAATGCGTTCCTTGGCATAGCGCACGCTCACGTCCAGGGCACGCTGGGCCGTGCCGACGCAGCCGCTGGCGACGCCATAGCGACCATTATCGAGCGCGCTCATGGCAATCTTAAAGCCTTCACCCGCTTTGCCGAGGAGCGCGCTCTCTGGCACACGCACATTATCCAGGAAAAGTTCACCAGTGTCACTCGCCTTCAAGCCTAGCTTGCCGGTCATCTTGCGGCTGGTGAAGCCGGCTGTTTTAGTATCGACCAAAAATGCCGCCATGCCCTTATGTTTCGACCCCGGTTCAGTTTGGGCAAAGATGATCGCCACATCGGCCCACGTGCCGTTGCTGATCCAGACCTTTTGTCCACTCAGCACCCATTCATCACCTATGCGTTTGGCTGTGGTGGCAATGTTGCCGGCGTCCGACCCAGCGTTGGGCTCGGTCAGGCCAAAGCAGCCAATCGACTGGCCGCTGCACAGATCGGGCAGATAGCGCTGCTTTTGCGCCGCCGTACCCCACTTCAAAATCGTTAATTCTACGAGCGACATCTGCACCGAAAGCGTCGTGCGCACGCTGGAGTCGCCATAGCCTACTTCCTCGAAGACAATCGCTTCGGAGATGTAGTCGAGCCCCGCGCCGCCATATTCTTCTGGAATTGGCACACCCAGATAGCCCAATTCGCCCATCTTATACAATAGATCACGCGGGAACTTGCCGTCGTGCTCCCATTGGCGGGCGTTGGGGATAATCCGTTCTTGCACAAACTTGCGCACCGAATCGCGGATCATACGTTGGTCTTCGTTGAGACTGAAATCCATTATTTGCTCCTTTGCAAAGCCAATTTATTTCGTGTAGTAATGAAATTTTAATGATTGAAATTTTTTGTGAACACGAATTTAGAAAAACACGGATGGATCTGCCCACTTTTGTAAAGGTGTTCTATGTTTGTATCCGTGTTTCTCCTATCCGTGTTTACAAATTTTGACTAGTAAATCAGGTTCCAATTGCCCCGACACGGCGCAATTGCTCAATCTGTTCGGCATCAAAGCCCAATAGATCCGCGAGCACACTGGCCGTCTGTTCACCTAGCAGGGGCGGGGCGCTGCGAATCTGGGCGGGCGTTCGGCTGAGCTTGGGCACGGGCCCTAACTGCGGAATCGAACCTGTCACCGGATGCTCGATCGATTGGACCATCGCGCGCGCCACCGCCTGCGGATCGGCCAACGCCGTCGGGATGTCGTTGACCGGGCTGCACGGCACGTTGGCCGCCGGCAGCCGCTCGGTCCAGACGGCAGTCGGCTGGGTGCGAAACCAGGCTTCCAGCAGCGGGATCAGCGTCGTGCGATGCGCCACTCGCGCGGGATTGGTGGCGAAGCGTTCGTCCTGCGCCAATGCAGGACAACCCAAAGCCTGGCAGAGCGCGGCAAACTGGCTGTCATTGCCCACCGCCAGCATCAACCAACCATCGGCGGTGGGCATTGTCTGGTACGGCACAATCGACGCGTGCGCGTTGCCGTAGCGCTGCGGCGGCACACCGGAAACTAAATAGGCACTGGCAACGTTTACCAACCAGCTTAATTGCACGTCAAAGAGGGCGATGTCAATCGATTGGCCCTCACCAGTTCGTGTGCGATGGTGAAGCGCAGCCAGAATAGCCAGCGCCGCATGCAACCCAGCCGTCACATCGACGACGGCGACACCCACTTTATACGGCTCACCTTCAGCGTCAGTGCTATCCGGGGGGCCAGTAATGCTCATTAGCCCACCCTGCGCCTGGATCGCCGTATCATAGCCGGGACGATGGCGATAGGGGCCGGTTTGGCCGTAGCCAGTGACTGAGCAGTAAACCAAGCCTGGATTTACTTCGCATAGTGAAGAATAACCCAGGCCAAGCCGGTCTAAGGTGCCGACTTTGAAGTTCTCGACTAGTACATCGGCTTGGCGCGCCAGGTCTAGCAATAATTGGCGTCCCGCTGCCGTTTTTAGATCGATCGTGACACTTTCTTTGTTGCGATTGGCGGCGAAAAAATAGGCGCTCTCGCCGTTGGCCGTAAAAGGGGGACCCCAACGCCGTGTATCATCGCCACCGCCCGGCTGCTCCACTTTGATGATGCGCGCGCCCAGATCGCCCAAAAGCATCGTTGCATAGGGGCCAGCCAAGACGCGAGAAAGGTCGAGAATCAGAATGTCGGAAAGTGCAGCGCTCATAGCGCTTAGTTTATCACGATCTGTCCTCAATCGTAGTATGATAGCATGGATTAGGCAACAAATTGGTTGTGAAAATTAAATACTACACCAGATTTAGAAAACAACAGATTTGAAGGTTCGTTAGCAAAAATGACTTGTTTTGACCCGTAAACATCGAGTGTCGCGGGACAAATCTGTTGTTTTCTAAATCCGTTGTAGTGATTTTTAGAATTGGATTGCAGGAGAATTTATGATGTTACATCGGATCAACCGCTTGAAATGGCGCGGGCTGGTACTTATCCTCACCCTTTTGCTGATCAGCGCGTGCAACAATGAGCCAGCTGCGGGCGACGCCGAAGCGACAATCACGGCCCTAGCCGCCGAAAATGCGCGCCTGGCCACGGCTGTCGCCACGCTCGAGGCGCAACCTGGCGCAGTCGCGCCCGCACTTGCCACGACTGGGGAATTAACAGCGACCAATCCAACCACTGCCAGTCTGGCCGCGAGTGTGGCTGCTGCTCCCGCCCCGGGTCCTCTGCCGCGTGTGCTGGCCGAGATCGCGCTGGCGCCGGAAGGGGCAACGTTGCTTGATTTTCGGCTCGACGTGGCGGCCAATCGGCTCTACGTCACGGATTCGGCCGGTCATCTCTATGTGCTGGATGCCACAACGCACGAACGCCTCGCCACATTGTCGGTCGCTGGCGAATTAATCCTGGACCCAGCGCACCAACGGCTCTATGTGGCCCCAGCGGATAGCTATTACCTAGACGCGCCGGCGATCAGCGTGGTCGATACAACGGCGCTAACCGTGACGGCCAGCATTAGTAATGCCACGCATCTAGCCCTCGACCCTGAGCAAAACCGGCTCTTTGTGGGCAACCGTCTGTCGTTGGCCAACGAGGAGAATGGTCCCGGCGTACGCACTCTAGACGCCGATACGCTGGACGTGCTTGCCGAGTCGCCGCAAACGGGCATCCCGGTCTACAATGCGTTGCGCGAAGAACTCTTTATTGTCGCCTATACCATCTACAGCGCCGACCCGGCAACCGGCGCGATCCGGGCGGATCTGCTGCCGGAACTGGCCGAGCAAGCACCGCGCTGGTGCAACGGTTGCCCCTATGTGGCCAATGCCTGGGTCTTTCCCGCCGAGCAACTAGTCGCCTTCGACATCCAGCCGATGGCGGTGGGTAAAGGCGCCGGTGACTATTTGCCGCCGCGCTTTTTTGATGCAACCAGCATGCAAGCCGTCGAGCAACCAGCCGCCATCCCTGAAATTCAACCGGGCTGCGGCAGTCAGCTAACCCTGCAAGGCCCGGTTGCGGATCGTATCTATCGTCACCAATTTTACGACCGCTACATCGTCTACAACAACGTGACGGTTACTGATCGCGCCGGTAATCTGATCACCTGGCGGGATGGCTTGGGCAAATTGTTTGTCAATGCCAACACCGGTCAAGCCTATGCTAATGGCTGGGCCCTTGATTTAAACTCATTGACCCCGCTGGGGCCGTTACCGCGTTTTTGCCCCTTTTATCATGATCAGACGGCTGGCATTTTGTATGGCAGCCGCCAAGGCAATTTGATCATCCTGGCCGAGACCGGGGGCGTGGCGCCCGCGCCTGCTCAGACAACCGTCACCACCTTGCCGGAAAGTGCGATCGACGAAATCTTGGTGTCGCCTGCCTATGCCAGCGATGCCACCCTCTTTACCGTCAGCGGCAACGGTCTCTACCGTTCGCTGGACAGTGGCATCAATTGGACCCAACTCCGCCCTGGCGCTACCCATCTAGACGTGGCGATCTCGCCCGCCTACGCCACCGATCGTACCCTCTTCAGCGGTGGCCATCAGGGCGAGGGCGGGGGCGAAGGCGTAATGCGCTCGACGGATGGTGGCGACACCTGGCAGCCGCTGTGGAACAATCTTACCTATCTGCGCATCGAAGCAATTGCGCTTTCGCCGGCGTATGCCACCGATCAAACCCTGTTTGCTTATGCGCCCTACATGCGTCTTGCCACCCACGAAGCGGGTTATGCCCTGCAACGTTCGACCGACAGCGGCCTTTCCTGGTCCATCATGCTGACCGCTACCGCGGCCAGCGAATTGCCCACACCTGCCGAAGTGATCAATACCGCAGCGGAACCCCCTTTACCCCTGCGCATTGCCGCCGATAGCGCCAGCTTGGAAGGTTCCAGTGATGGTGGCCAAAGCTGGACGCCCATCGATCTGGACCTGCCAGAAGGCTATCAACTGGATGCGCTCTTGCCTTCACCAGATGGTTCGCTCTATCTGCTGGGGGAAGCCAATCTCTGGCGCATTCGGGACAATGGCACCAGCATCGAAAGTTGGGACGACCCGCGCCTGGCCGACCGTGCGGCCACCAATCGCCTGACCGCGCTGGCGATTTCGCCGCGGCTGGACGATGGCGGCTATCGCATCTTCCTCGCCACGTTTGCCGGTGAATTCTGGACACTCGACCCGGCCCAGATGACGTGGCGAACGCTGGATGCGGCCAACGCCGCCCCGGCTGCCGCAACGCCAGCGCAAGCGACCGTCGCCGTTGTCTCGCCGCTCGCCACGCCCAGCGTTCGCGGCCTTGACACAGTGACGAATACGCAGACCATAACGCCCACCCTTGGCATCACAACCGCCTTGCTCCCCTTGACCGGCACCTTCCCGATCTCTGAGGGCGCGGGCAACACAGTCACGACCGCGCCAGGTGAAAGGCCCACCCCACCCCCGCCTCTGGCCGGTGAACCGCCAACGGGCTTCTATCGCCCCGGCGGCGGTTTTATGACGCAATGGGAAAATGACACCGCGCTGCAAACTGCGCTGGGCTGGGCCAAAGACCCGTTGCCCAAAGAGACGCCTGGTGCGATCCAAACCTTCGACAACGGCGTGATGATCTGGCGGGGTGACACGCAGCAAATTTACGTCATCTACAAAGATCGGACGTGGCAGGTCTTCAGCGATACCTTTACCGAAGGCCAAGCCGAGAGCGACCCGAGCATCAACGTCCCCGGCGGCAAGCTCCAGCCGATCCGCGGCTTTGGCAAAATTTGGCGCGAAAGCCCCCGCATGCGCGACAAACTGGGCTGGGCCACGGCCAAAGAGAGCGGCTACTCGATGCCGTTGCAGATCTTCGAGCGCGGCGTCATGGTGCGGATTGGTGGCTTGGTCTACGCTTTAGCGGAAAGCGCAGAGGGGGAGCAAGTTTGGTATTAACCTGACTTCAGCGCGAGTAGATAAACATCAAATAGGATGAAAAAGGAGGAATCGCTAGCAAAACAGCTAGCGATTCCTCCCGCGTCAAAATGGGTTATGCAAGGATTGGGTAGAGGTTGTGTTGGGTCTTGCCTGACACAATCAGCTTTCGTGTTGGTAAGCCATATTCACAAGGGTCACAGCCACGGCAGGGCAGCGCGCACTTCTGCCTGATAGCGTTCTAATGCACGCCGCTGTGTAGCCTGAAAGGCTTCATCCGTACTATTGACAACCCACCAGGCCTTTGACCAAGCACTACGCAATACATTCGCCAACTGGCCTAATGCCAACAAAGGCTGCCAGCAGCCTTCGTCGAAGCGCTCACCCAACTGCTCTGCTAAACGTTGCCGGTAATACTCGGTGGCGACATCAGTAGCCACAGGTGAGTTTAGCACATTAGGCGTAGCAAGGAACCAAGCTAAATCGATTGTGGCTGCGCTGTACCCCGCTAATTGCCAATCAATGAGTATGGCTTGTGTTGCAGGCTCCACCACAAGCCCAAGATTCGCGTAGCGGTAATCGCCATGCACGAGCGTAGCAGGGTAGCGGGCCAGTGCAGCACACAGTGGCTGTGGATCTGCGCATAATTTGCTCAGCACATCTGCTACATCCGGCGCTACAACTTTCTGGAGTGCTGGCCAACCTTCAATGATCCGCTGGGGAAGAGGGCTAGTTGTGCCGGGAAATTGATGCGCCATGGTCGGTGAGAAAAGTTGGAGCAGGGCCTTCGTGGTGCATACGCCAAGCTTAGGATCAGTCAGTTCCGCCGCTTCCCAAAAGGTGGCATGAAGGGTAGCTAGTGAGTCCAGTAGAAAATAGACTTGGCGACCGGTAAAGGGCTCATTCGCCATCAAAGCTGTGCTGATATCGTCCATCAGCATTGCCCAGCCATCGCCGTCTCGGGCGCAGGCAAGGGTTGCGTGCGCAACGGTGGGCTGAAGCCGATGTAACAAGCCGGTCTGCCACAAAGTTACCGAACGACAGCGGTGATCATGGGTGGCGTCCATAACCCAGTCCCGTTTGACTGACATCCGCTTCAGAACAAAACATTCGGCACGCTTGTCACCATTGGCCTCGACATTGAGCAAAGAACTGCCTGAAAATCCACCTTCCATCGGCAGGCAGCGCACATACTTCACCGGCTCCCCGGTCAGTGCGGTTAACGTTTCGGGTGCTAGTAATTCATC
>JBBRVA010000132.1:0-13179 GCA_038247295.1 Caldilineales bacterium
TATACACAATTGGAACCCCCCACGACAAACACAGTCCTGTTGATTAATGATGAAAAATTGCTCTTGGAATCGCTGGCCGATCTGCTGGGTGCGGCTGGTTTGCAGACCTTGACTGCACTCAGCGGCAAACAAGGCATTGAGCTCTTTCGCCAATATAGCGATAAGATTGGTGTGATTATGCTCGACATGAAGATGCCACTGTTGGATGGCCCAGAAACGTTGCGCATGCTGCGGGCGCTGGATCCTGAAGTAGAGATCATTATCACTACCACGTACGATATCCCCCAAGAAGTTTATCCACTGCTCGATGGCGGCAAAACTGCCCTGGTTACCAAACCGTTTGATGTCGACCAGTTGCTGACCCGTATACTCCACGCCAGTATTCATCATACACAGGCAACTTTTGGCGACTAAATGCAGATGTCTGTTTTCTATCAAACAATGCTTTAAACGCCAATTGCGAAAACCGTAAAATTCGGTATACTTTACAGTAATCACTCAAGCTACCTCAGTCTATTTCGGTTCAAAAGCTAGCACAACAAAGTGGCGGCAAAAACAAGCTTATCCACCAATCCAGAAAGATGATAACAATGAAAATTTTGATAATCGGCGGCACTGGTTTAATTAGCGAGCCGATGACTCATTTTCTGCTCGAGCGCGGCGACGATCTCACCCTTTATAATCGCGGCCAGAGCCCGCGACCAACTCCACCGGGCGCCAAGACAATCCACGGCGACCGGATGGATTACAGGACATTCGAGGCGCAGATGGCGGAAGCAGGCCATTTCGATTGTGTGATCGACATGGTAAATTATCTACCAGGGGATGCGGAAAGCGTAGTGCGTGCGTTCCGTGGGCGCGTGGGTCACTTCATCTTTTGCAGCACCGTCGATGTCTATCGCAAACCAGCAACGCGCTATCCCTACACCGAAGACGATGTCTACGGCGGCCTGAATGCCTACAGCAGTAACAAGGTGATATGCGAACAGATTCTGCTCGCGGCCTACCATCCCACCGATTTCCCGCTCACGATCATTCGTCCCGCCTATACCTACGGCGAAGGGCGCGGCCCAATCCATACGTTTGGCGGCAAGACCACCTACCTGGATCGCATCCGCCAAGGCAAACCGATCGTGGTGCATGGTGACGGCAGTTCGTTGTGGGTAGCCTGCCATCGCGACGATGTCGCCCGTGCCTTTGTCGCTGCGACCGGTCAAGCGCACACAGTGGGCAAGGCCTATCACACCACCGGCGAAGAATGGATGACGTGGGACATCTATCATCAACACGTGGCCCAGGCGATGGGCGCGCCCAAACCCACCTTGGTCCATATCCCCACCGATCTGCTGGGCGCCGTTGCGCCCAAACGGGCGGCGATTGCGGTTGAAAACTTTCAGTTCAACAACATCTTTGACAACACCGCCGCCCACACCGACCTGAATTTTCGCTACACCATTCCTTGGGTAGAGGGCGTACGTCGTATGGTGGCCTGGCTAGACGAACAAGGCCGCATCGAAACAAGTGATCAAGATGGGTTCGACGACCGCCTGATCAGCGCCTGGCAACAGTTAGGCAGCCGCATGGGAGACACGTTTAGCGAAACTGAGGGGTAAGCGTGGATAATTGTCGTGTGCCAAGTAAGTAGTGTAGAGTCAATGTCATTACGTGAGAAGTGATCAGTTATCACTGATCAGGCAGTAGAGTGATCTGAAGGAGAAGGAAAATGGAACAGAAGAGCATCAACTTAGAACAAGCCCCAGTACAGGCGAGTCTCCATGAAGACGACTTGCTGGTGCTCAAGCAGCGCACCGGTTTTCATCAACTGGTGCAAGAATGCAAAACGTGCCAAGAGGAAATAGAAACAAACTGGCAATTCTGCGCCCACTGTGGTGTGCGGCTTGCGACCGAATGTCCTGGTTGTGGCAAGCCGTTGCCCCCCGCCGGTGCGCCATTCTGCCTGAATTGTGGGCTGGAGATTCCAATCGTAAGCGCGTAAAGTGACTCACATACCAGGGTTAGTCCAGTGCGGCGTAAATCGCTATACAGTAAGACAGTGGAGACAGTAAGTCAGTTGGTCAGGATAAACACTGTCTCACTGTCTCACTGACTTACTGCCTCCACTGTCTACTTACTTATGCAGCACTAGGCTAGGTTTTATGCCAACACGGGGCCTTTGGGCCCCGTTGTCGTGTCTACCCATATATCAATAAAAAGGATGATCAGGATGACCTTGAATACTGCTCAATTGCACCCCGTTCGTATCCTCAAACATTTGCGTATTCGCATGGCCGATGGCGTCGAACTGGATGCCGATCTCTATCTGCCAGAAACGCCTGGCCAATACCCTGCGATCTTTGACTACTATCCCTACCGCAAAGATGATTTATCGGCCGGTGGGATGCGGGCACATGCCTATTTTGCCCAACGTGGCTTTGCAGCCTTGCGCATTGACGTGCGTGGTTCGGGCAGTTCCGGCGGTGTAGCCAGCGATGAGTATTCGGTGCAAGAACAGAAGGATGCCGTCGAAGCGATTGCGTGGATGGCAGAACAACCTTGGTGCAATGGCAATGTGGGGATGTTCGGCACTTCGTATGGCGGTTTTAATTCGGTTCAAGTTGCCATGCATCGGCCGCCCGCGCTCAAGGCCATTTGCCCGATGTACTTCACCGATAACCGCTACACCGACGATTGCCACTATAAAGGTGGCGCCATGCAAATGCTCTATGATATGGCAACGTATGGTCTTTCCATGGTCGTCCAAAACGCCCTTCCGCCCTATCCCGAAGCAGTAGGTGAACACTGGGCAGAAATCTGGGAGGAACATCTCCAAGCAGAACCGTGGCTGCTGCCCTGGGAATCGAACCACGTCTACAACGACTACTGGCAACAAGGTTCGCTGTGTGAAGATTACGCGGCCATCGAGGCTGCTACCTTCCTGATCGGTGGTTGGCGCGATGGTTATATGAATTGCAATCTACGCACCTTTGAAAATCTACGCTGTCCCAAGAAAGTGCTGATCGGTCCGTGGCTACACGTCTGGCCGGATGTTGGCACACCCGGCCCGCGCATCGATCATCTACACGAGATGGTGCGTTTCTACGATTACTGGCTCAAAGGCATTGACAATGGCGTGATGGACGAGCCGCCGGTGGCAATCTATGTGCAACAGTACGATCCGCCTGCCGCCGAACGCCCGCTGACAAGTGGCTTCTGGCGTTATGAAAGCGGCTGGCCGCTCGACCGAGTACAGCAGCAGCCACTCCATTTAGGCGCCGGGGGTGGCTTGCAAAGTGCGATTGGTTCAACGTCGGGCAGCACCAGTTACATCTACAACCCGACTACAGGCACAAGCTTTGGCATGTTCTCGGCAGCCAGCCCGCATATTTTACCCGTCGATCAGCGCTTGGAAGACGCATACTCGCTCAATTGGCTTTCTGAACCGCTTACTTCTCCACTGGAAATCCTCGGCCATGCAACAGTGAACTTGCATATAGCAGTTAGCGCAGACATCGCCTTTGTCAATATCCGCCTGATCGATGTCGCGCCCGACGGTGCGGCAGCATTAGTAACCAAAGGCATTCTCAACCTGACGCATCGCGATTCGCACACGCAACCTACTCCACTAGAGCCGGGCCAGATCTACCAAGTTGCGATCATGTTGGACGCGACCAGTTGGCTGTTTGAACCTGGCCACCGCATTCAGATTAGCATTAACGGTTCTGATTACCCCAATACCTGGCCATCGCCCAAACCTTATACGGGCACAATCTATTTTGGCGGCGAGCATGCGTCACACGTGGTACTGCCCGTGGTTGGAGAACAAACGCCGCCTTTGCCAACCCCCCACTTTCTACCACCGACACCGTTTGAATCAACAGTGCGCGGTTTTGGCGACCGCCCCATTTGGCGCGTGACACGCGATCACATGGCTGGTACGGCCGAGGTCTTTCTAAAAAGGACCGGTGTAACACGCGTCAGCGATCGCATTCGAATTAATAGCAACAGCGAAGCCACGACCGTTGTCGCCGAACAAGATCCCGCCCATGCTAGCGTTCACGGTCTAAGCCAGATTACGCTACACTGGCCAGATCGTACAATTGACACCCGTGCGCGTGGCCAAATTGAGAGCGATGAGAAGAACTTCCATGTCACGATTCAGCTTGAAATCACCATGGACGGTTTGCCGTTTCACAGTCGACGCTGGATGAAATCTATTCCGCGCCATCTTTTGTAGACTAATGGGACTGGGGCTCATGCTCATAAGCCCCATCCCAATCAGACTACCGAAAATTTACTCCGCTTGCTATACAAAGCTGCTAAATTGCGTATAGTTATTATACGCAATTTCCTTCGCTTCACCCTGTTCACTTCCCGTCTTCTTACTCGCTCATCCAAAATTCCCTATAAAAAACACAATCCGCTATTGCGCATAGTACAATTCTGCAGATGGTGAAGCGCAAGGTATTTTTTGCTCTTTGCCATACTTATGGCATCTATCGAGCAGCGCAGAAACAAGATGCATGAAAGACAAAGCAGTTTTCGGTAGAATTTGGCATTCATCTGTCAAAGAATCTAAAGATCCACGCCAAAATTACTGATCAGTAATGATTATTCTGCTTATTTATGCCATCTTACTACACGAAAAATACTATTTTTCTAAATAAATTATACCTAGATATCCACTTTCTCACCTGAGACACCCACAAATTCATAAAATCTGACAATGACAGCTAGCTAAAACAACCGTCGATAGAGTACAATCAAGGTGCATCATGAGCGGTATGTCTCTCTTTTTCTAAGTGGGCTCTGCGCAATAAATCCCTAAAAAAGCACAAAATCGCATAGTCATCATTTTTTCATCGAGTGCAAAACATGCCATTTTTTTCTTATTTTTGATTCTTAACGCCTTACGCATAGTCATCGATTTCACTTAATTTACACCTGAGATTTCTTTAATAAGGGCTTGTCAGCGGGCTAATATGGTGCTACAATGCTGTTAAGTACTACGATAATGGCAACATGCCTTGCACCAGGTAACGCCATGGCAACCCAATGGCAAGACAATTGAAATTATTATTCTTGCTATGAAGAATGAGCATTTTGTTAAGCAAGTTATATGCGTCGATCCTGGCTTCTTATCTTTCTATTGTCACTAGTATTTCTGGCGACGCTACCCTTGGCAGCTAGAGCACAATCTTGGCCACAGCTTGGGGGGCGGATGGCCTCACGCAATGGAGAGTGGTTAGCGCCAGTTGCGGGTTCCGTTCTCTCATCCAGTGAAGATGATCATTTAGCCCGTGGTTCCGTCTATGCGTGGGATCTGTCGGTTCCGCTCGGTACAGCAGTCCACCCCATGGCGGCTGGGACGGTGACCTATGCAGGCTGCAACAATGCTGGGGGGTATGGATGTTGGGCGCTGATTGACCATGCCGACGGCTATAACAGCGTCTATGCGCATATGCTCAACGAAGGGGATGGTCAAATTCGGGTCAAGACAGGCGACCGCGTCAATGCCTGGACGACACTAGGGTATGTGGGGTGGACGGGCATGACCAGTTTTGGACCGCATGTCCACTGGGAAATCCGCCATGTGACCAAAGGCCGATTACGCAATGATCTCTTCTTTGCTCGCTCTGCAATTGAGTATTGTAAATTTTGTCCAGCCAATGGCAAGCGTGTTAGTGGTTGGAGTCAAGTTTCTGATGGGAGCATGGTTGCCTACTATGCCAGTTCCATTGTCGACCCGCCTGTACTCAGTAGCCTGCTGCTCTTGGCGATCGCGATCTTTTTCTTTTTTAAACCCGAGCTTGCGGCGCGCAGCTTAGAAGTAGCCAGTCGGCTTGGCTACCGATTTTTCTGGGGTTCAGATGCACATCTGCGCCAGGCATGGCAACGACATCGCTTCTGGTTTAGCATGGGGATGATCTTTTTAGCACCAACTTTTCTATGCGGCTCATTTTCCGCGGTCGGGGTTTGGATGATGGATGAAGGGATCAAACCGAGTGCAGTGCTGGCCTATTGGCGCTACGGACTCTATCCCTTTACCGGCATGGGCTATCAAAATGGAGCAAAATATAGTGCAGTTTGGGGTTTGCCTTGTAGCAACATTGGCACAATCGGGCGGACCTGCACCGTCGATGGGATCGTGGCAGCAGGGCTGCAATGGCAGCGTGAAGTTGGGGAAGTGCGGGGAATTGAGCCGATTCCGGTCGTGATTCCCAGAATAGCCGCTCGTTTTGGGGTAGAAGAGATGCGTCAACTCCTCAATGCTATGCATTACGTTAATGGCTTGGTCATTGTAGATGTAGAAGCTGACGTGGAAGGTGCATATCCGCTCATCGATGAATTAGTCAGCTATGGTCTCGACGGCATTGCAGTTGATATGGAATTCATTAAAACAGTAAAAGTGAAAGAGATGCGCCAGCTTGCTGAATACCTCGCCTTACGCAGAAAGGAAGCAGGGATGACCAGCGACGGGGTTTTGGTGCTCTGGAACGTATTCCACAATATCGATCAAAGCAGTGCTTTGCAGGTGGATGGGATAAAAATTGTCCCTATCTTTACGGGATTTGGCTCAGCAGAGGCAAAGATGGCGGGTCTTTCCAAAACCCAATCCCTGTTTAGTGCACAACCCGTGGATTTAGGCTTGATGGCGTTTGACAATCGCTGGCCGATCAATCAGCGCTGTCAACAATTTGACACGCGGTTGGGTTTTGACTGCCAAGACTGGCGTAGCCTATTTGCCGACCCCGAGGCGCAACGACTCGGATGGTGGGTACAGCAATAGTTGGATGAACAATTCATGACAACGCGCTTACACTATTATATCTAGCGTCCGGTGTCTATTTTATTATGTAGAATCATAGCAAATTTTTATTATCAACCCATTTATTTACAGTAGGAAAAGATCATGCCTAACAACACACTGGATGCTATGAGCTGGTTAGCCGGCGCATTCTACGTCCTCATCGCCCTCGCCGTTGTCTATCTCTTTTTCTTCAAGATCGTACCCCTAGTCATCGCCGGGGTAAAGTGGACGGTTTTTGATATCTTCCGCATCACGATCGTGTTGGGCATTTTGGCTGTCTTACTGGGATGTGTGGCCATTATCACAGCCGACTGGATTTTTAGCCAAGTGTTGGATACATTACCCAAAACCCGCATGGCACGCGAGATCGATCGTGTCTCGGGCTCGGTATTGGATCTATCGCTCAGCGACTCGATGGTTGAGCGTTCAACGGGCAGCTACAATCCGCTCTTCGGCTCCAATTCACCCCGGGTAGAGCCCGCGATGCCTGCCAGCCCCGAGTCCATACCGCTAGAAGAACCGGTCGCGCCGACCGTGCGCTTGAAAGAAAATGCCCTACAATTATGGGTGGCGCAGCTACAGAGCCAATTCAATACCACCGGTAAACTAAGTGACAATGAGCAGGTAATGGCCAAGCGCGATATTCCAGAGGGTGTTGTTTGTGATGTCGCAGCAGTATCCGGTGGGTACTATCCAAAAGCATATGAAGAGTGGCAATTAGTCTGTAGCATGGATAGCTTCCAATCTTCTGTATCGCTGCGTGTGAATGGCACTGCCGCGCGTGGGCTAACCGGTGGCGGCTATTACGCCACGGAGAATCCGTTTACTGTCTATGGCACAGGAGAATGGCCAGAGACAACCTATGAACGAATCCCAACCCCGACGGCGCAATCCATCCCAACTATTTCTGCATCTGCGCAGCAGGGAGGACCTGTCGTCGCCACTCCCCAACCAGAAGCTACAGCGCGCATCCATCAAGTACAGCCGGGTGAAAATTTGGCGATTATTGCCCAAAGATATACGGTTACGGTCAATGCACTGGTGAGTCTTAATCAGGGGAAATTCCCCCAGCTTCAGTACAACCCGAATGTGATTGTGGTTGGGTGGCGACTTTCGATTCCTGATTAGGCAGTTTTGCAACGGGTAACAAAACCGTTTAGGATCCGTTATTGAATAACTTGAGTGTTTGAGATTTGAGATTAGGAAATCTCGTCGAGCCAATCTTCTAATCTCAAATCTCAGCCTTTATCTAAGTTATTTAACCGTAATTCCTTAGCAATGGAGAAGTACAATGGCCGATAAACCAAAATTGTCGCCAGCCGACCGTGAGGCGCTGAACAAAATTCGGCGTATGTTCCAAGAGGAGCGAGCGACCAATTGGGGAATGCCAGAAGAATATGCCTTTAAGTATGCGCATGAACTGGTGAATGCTTCTCCGGCCGCGGCGCTTGAAAAAGCCAAACAGTTTATCAACGAACTGCGTGAACACAATGCCAAAGAGGATGAAAAGTTTAAGCAGGCAAAGGCACGCAAGGAAGAGCTAAAAAAGAATCCGATCAGCAATGTAGGATCGCGTGGGATCTGGGGGTACATTCGACGCCAAATTTTAGCCGCAATCAATGGCACGCCCTTTAGTAGCCTCAATATTCTGGAAGTAGACGATTCAGGATTGCAGGTATATTTACCTTTTGCGCCAGTCTCGCAACGCACAATTAAACACAAAGATATCCAAGAAAAGCGAGCTCTTTTATCCGTCAATCCGCCCGCTTATTTGGATTCCATCCTGGGGTATCTGAAGCAATTCCGCAAAAACATTCCTATTCCCATCGGCGAAATTGTGCTCTACGAGCCAGGCAGCGGCAAAACCATTGCTAGTGCGGTTGCTCAACGGCCCGATCTGAAGTTAGAAGAAATCAAGAAAGCTTTAGAACAACTCCATCGCGTTGAAAACCCTTACGAAAAACACAAACGCCTGCCAAGAGTTGTTGATCTGCTAATTTATTACGATCTAAACCACTGGGAGATGATTGAGCACGAGACATCTGCCACGGATTATGCCGACAAGTTGGATGAAGAAATTGTTGTGCATGGCATACACGTTGATAAAACAAACGGCGATGCTTGAAAGCAGCCTTTACTTTTGCAGGGCAGACTCTCTTTACGGTCAACAAACAAATTTACGGGGTGCAATCTGCTATGCACACAATGCGCCAAAATTTGTATAAACAGAGGATTGACATTCCGATTCAAACGTGGTAATCTCGAAAAACTAAATTGTATTTGCAATTTTAATGAGCAAAAGGTGTTTGCAATGAATTTCAACAAAACTGGCTTGGGTTTAAAGTTCCTTGTCGGAGTGCGCCTGTTGCTCATTATGTAAAGCTTCACTTTTTGCATATATGCGGCCACGGTGCTCTTCTGCATCGTGGCCGTTTTTATTTTTACCTGGCGCATTATTGCGTCTCGGCCATGGGGATCCATCCACCCGTGGCCGATTTTTATTGGCCAGCGGCGCAAGTTGTAACAAGGGCTTGCGCCTATCTTGTGCAAATCTTGTATAAACAAAGTGAACAGAAGCCTATGTTATTCACCATCAACAATATCGCCAAAGCCTATGGCGACAATCAAGTGCTTAATCAAGCATCCTTTACGCTAGACCAGGGCCAGAAGCTCGGCCTGGTCGGCGCCAATGGCGTGGGAAAATCGACCTTGCTCAAAATCATCGTCGGCGAACTGGAGCCAGACAGTGGCGAGGCGTGGGTTGCCAACGGCGCCGAAGTGGGTTATCTGCCCCAAGTGTTAGCAGCGGCTGGTGACCAAACCATCGACCAATTGATCGATGGCGCGCTGGGCAATCGATGGCCGCTTGCAGCGCAAATTGGGCGGGTGGCAGTCAACAAGTAAGTGGTAACAAGTAAGTGGTAACAAGTAAGTGGTAAGGGGTAAGTACAAAATCACAGCTCATCTAATCGCCAACCTGATTAGGTTTTCCAAAGCGCATCAGTCAAACCAACAAAGGAGAGTATTATGAACCCCCAAGTAGAAAAATTCAACGACTTCATCATCCGGCCGCCCCTGCTGGATGATATTCCAGCCATCGTCGCGCTGCTCAACGCAGATTCGCTGGACATTTTAGGTACAAAAGAGGATTCGGTTGATGATTATACCCGCATGTGGACATCACCCGGCTATGACCCTACCCTGGACAGCCGGATTGCCATCACAGCCAATGGCACGATCGCAGCGGTGGGCCATTCATTTAGCCAAGCGCCTTATGTACGCAACTTTCTTTGGGTATCCGTCCCTCCAAACTACCGGGGCTGTGGCCTGGGCACCTACCTAACCGAATGGGGTGAGGCACGGGCGCGTGAACGCATCGCCCAAGCACCCGTTGATACCCGCGTCACAATTAGCAGCGGCGCGCCCAGCACCTACCGGCCCGCGGCTGATCTCTTGTGCAAGCTGGGCTATCAACACAACCGCAGCGCTTACAACATGAAAATCGAAATGGATGCCCTACCGCCGCGGTCTGTGTGGGCGCCAGGGATCACCGTATGCCACATGCAGCCCGGCCAAGAAGAGGCCGTCTATCAAGCGCAGCACGAAGCCTTCCGCGATCATTGGGGCTTTGTGGAAGGGCCCTATGCGGAAGGCTTAGCGCGTTGGCTGCACTTTGTTACAAATCATCCCAGCTATGATCCAAGCGTCTTCTTCCTAGCGATGGCCGGCAACGAGATTACTGGGGTTGCGCTCTGTTTTCCCAAGGACAACGAATTTCTCGACATGGCCTGGGTCGATGATCTAGCGGTACGCCGCCCTTGGCGACGGCAGGGCGTAGCGTTGGCCTTGCTCCACCATGCCTTTGGCGAATTCTATCGGCGCGGGATCAAACAAGTGGGCTTGGGGGTGGACGCCAGCAGCTTGACCGGCGCCACACGCCTCTACGAGAAAGCGGGCATGCATGTCTTCCGCCAATTCGACAATTATGAAAAGGAATTGCGCGCCGGACAAGATCTGATGACACAACGGGTAGAGGAATAGGGAAGCGGGATACAGACGAGCAACCCAACCGTTTCCCTACTCCTGTTTCCCTATTTTAGGGGATGTGTGATGGTTACTTTTGCGTTGTGCTAACAGCCATACCGCTGCTGCCCCCGCCAGATGTTTAGGCATTGTAAAAGTGCATTTGTCACCCTGTAAGGGTCTAGTTTGGGCCGCGCAGCCAGGCCCTTACAGGGTGACAAATGTTGAGATAAGTTTTTACAGCGCCTTAATTTCATCCATTACCAACCAGCACACCAAGCGCCCAAAACATGACAAAGATACGTGTCGTTTTGGTCGACGACCATCACATCTGTGTTTGTCAAATGAAAAGTGAGCCATCTAGGTGGATAAAATGTTATAAAACCGTGGTAGTGATCATCGAAAAGTGATCCGATCTTTGAGTTAGGAATCGCCTTCCTTGAAGCAAAAGCCAGAGCCAGGTATCGGGTAAACGGCGCAAGATCAGCGAACGCGCCCCGAGGGCTGCCGACAAGCGGGCTGCCGTGCTAGACTGACAGCGGCGAGGCGAGCGAGCAACGTCTCCTTCCCGTCAGCCCTCGCCGTCGCCCGCTATGGATCAGCACGGCTGGGTGCCCGCTTGTCAACCGTTCGCGCCCGATGGGCACGCTGCTCACGTTGAAGCCCTGAGCGGGTCTTAAGGCGAGAGATCGGTGGCGGGTGCCTCCTGGGTGTGGCGGCGCGCATGCCTGGCTTGACTCTGACGGAAACGGAAACTTTCGCCTGCGAATTCCAGAATATGACAGGTGTGGGTGAGACGCGCCCAATGGGCACCCGGCAAGGCCCCCAAGAGCCTGGGATCTTGAAAGACCTGTGTCCACTCGCTGAAAGGCAGATTGGTCGTAATCAACAAGGAACCGCGGCGATAACGTTGACTGAGAAAGCCAAACAACAACTGTGCCCCCTGTGGCGAGAAGGGGACAAAGCCCAGTTCGTCGATGATAATCAACTGCTGCTTGAGCAGTGTATGCTCGAAGCGACTGAGTTGTTGGGCTTCCTGGGCCTCAATCAGTTGTGTAATCAGTGCGGCTGCCGTGAAGAAACGCACTGTATAGCCGAGGTCGCAGGCGGCATAACCAAGGGCCGAGGCCAGATGGGTTTTGCCCATGCCGATTTCACCTACCAAGACGACATTTTCGGCTTTGCGGATAAACTCACCGCGCGCCAGTTCGAGCACCTTCTGTTTGGAAAGCGAAGGGACCACGCTGAAGTCATAGCTTTCCAAGGTGTAGGTGATGGGAAACTTGGCTTGCTGCACCAAACGGCGACGACGATTGACTTCGCGCTGCGACAACTCCTGTTCCAACAAGGCGAGCAGATAATCGGGATAGGCTTGTCCTTGCTCAGACGCTTGGCGAGCCAGGGGTGCATAATTCTTGGCTAGCGTCGGCAAAAGCAGGGCTTTGCACAAACCCTGCAAGCGCGCATCGACAATCAGTGGGTGCGAAAACTGATAAAACGCTCTTGTTCCTCCCGCTCCCACCCCCTCAGCACCTGCTGCACGGCATTGCTCAGGTTGTCATACCACAAGGCTTGCGGTACCCCGCCGAAAAACTCGAAGGCGGCCACATGGCCTGCAAAAAACACTTCCTGCGTCTGGCCCGGGCAGGCTTGTACAAACGTCGCACCCGAATAGCCTAACCACATCACAAACAACTGCACTCGCACTGTTTTCCCAGCGATCTTCACCTCCGCTTCGCCAAAATCTACCTGTCCACATTCGCCAGGCGCATACGCCAGTGCCACATAGATTTTGTGACGCGCTTGTTTGCGCAACTTCCCCACATACCCACGGATCGTCGCTTCGGCTTCACTATACCCATGCTCCTTTTGCAGCAGGTGATACATCCGCCGCGCCGTGCGTCGCCCTTTTTTGGCTTTCTGGCTATCTTCCTCGACCCACTGCTCCAGGCGATCCTTGTACTGCCCCAACACACGACTTGCGCGCGGCCCGCGCAGCTGATACTTCGGTCGTCCACTATCTTCCAGCAAGCGGCGGATTGTGTTGCGCGAATAGCCGCTTTCCCGTGCCACTTGACGTTGGCTTTTCCCTTCCACCAACACTGCATACCGTATCTCGGCTTTTTCTGCCATCGTTCGCATTCCTTCCTCCTTTATTTTAGGGTTTTCCCTACGATAAAGGATGGGCTACGATGGCTCACTTTTCATCTATCACGTTTGACCTAACCTGGCTCACTTTTATTTTATCAAACTCAGGGGTTTCCCCAACTCCACCCGGCATTCTTGAAACCATCCCGAAAAATATAGCGTCCGGTAATGAAAGTGGCGACCGTTACCATTACCATGGA
>JBBRVA010000133.1:0-13154 GCA_038247295.1 Caldilineales bacterium
GACGACGGCCGGGGCGACGATTACACCGACGTTGACCCCCACCGCCACGGCGACGCCCACCGTGATGGCAACTTCAACGCCAACCGGAACAGTTACGCCGACGCCCACAGGGACGTTAACCCCAACATCAACCCCGACAACCACACCGACACCAACATCTACACCGACGACTACGCCCACCGCCACGCCACAGGCCAGCCTCATTTTTCAGAACGCCGAAATCGCTGGCTGCCTACCTAATGATCAAGGCAGTCGCTTCGCCGGTTCGTTGCGGCTGGCTAACCAGTTGGTGGATGGTTATCGGGTTGTCTTTAGTTACGAAGCAGATGGACCGTGGGTCACCGCACCCGCGATCAGTGGCAATGGGCAGCCAGGATTTTATACCCACATTATTAGCGTTGGGGGTGCCCGCAGTGGCAACTGGTTCGCCTGGATTGTGGATGCCGATGGCGCACGGATCTCCGCCCTGGCGGCTTTTACAACCGATGGCGTGGGTGGCGTCTGCAATATCGTCACCGTAAATTTTTCTGGCACATAATGATCCAGTTGAAATAGAGAAACATCTATGAAATCAATGAGATTGGTGCTGGGGTTCCTCAGCCTTATCCTGACCTTGCTGCTCGGCAGTTGCACCTTTGTGATTCAACCATCAGCCTCGACGCCCGCCGAAGATGGCTGGATAATCGTGCGCGTTGACTACCCTTCCGTCGCGATCCTCAATCAATTAGCAAGCGAGCTAGATGTTTGGGAGGTGAATCGTGCGGCCCAGACGCTCGTGGCCCGTGTTACACTGGCGCAATATCAGGCCCTACTGGCCAAAGAGTTGCCCGTGAGCGTAGACTGCGCCAAGATGCGACAATACGCACCGACGCTTGGCGGCTCTACAGCAACGGTGCAAGCGATCATGCAAGCGTCATGTCCAGAATGACCCCCAATGCTTGGCACAATTAAAATTGGCTCCTGAAGATAGCAAGTCACCTCAGCGACTAAAACCGCAGTCGCTGAGGCGACTTGCTATCTTCAGGAGCGGGATTTATCCCCACGGAAAGTTGCTACTTCTTCAATTGATCCAGATACTGTTTACGGAACTTGGCCACCTTGGGCGCGATCACAATCCGGCAGTATCCCTGGTTGGGATTGTGCAAATAATACTCTTGGTGATAATCTTCCGCCTGATAGAAAGCTGGTAAGGGCATCAGTTCGGTGACGATAGGCCCTTTCCAAATCTGCGCCGCGTTCACTTCGGCAATTACTTCTTCGGCAACCTTGCGCTGTGCCTCGTTCTCATAGAAAATCACCGAGCGATACTGGGTGCCAACATCGGCCCCTTGCCGGTTCAGGGTGGTTGGGTCGTGGATGGTGAAGAAGACTTGTAAAATCTCCTTGAGCGAAACCACAGACGGGTCAAACGTTACTTGCACTACCTCGGCATGGCCGGTGCGCCCGGTGCAAATTTGTTCATAGGTTGGGTTGGCCGGTGCGCCCCCCGCATATCCAGAAACCACATCCTCGACACCTTTTAGCTCGTCGTAAACGGGCTCCAGACACCAGAAACATCCGCCACCCAGGGTAATAATTTCTTTTTTAGCACCGGTTTGCACCGGTTGCTGTTGCATTTGGCTCATGCGCTATCCTTTCTGTTAAAATGCAGCTTATTGGCCAACAGACGCCAGATGCGCCCCAGTAGACTATTTTGGTCTGTGGCCTATCATTCACTTTGTTAGCATAGCAGAGTTTGTTATCAAGATCAGTCAGCCCACCCACGTTCTTGGGGTATCTTCTCTGGATCATCTATGGCAACAACAAATCGTTCGCTCACCCACTTGGTGAAACCCTCGGCCCCACCCTCCGTTCAGCAGGAATTTTGGGGTGGATTCAAAGCGGTCTTGCCCATGATGCTGGGTGCTACTCCATTCGGCCTGATCTACGGTGTGTTGGCGGTCGCCGGTGGGCTCTCGCCGGCGATGGCGCAGGCCATGTCGATCCTCGTCTTTGCCGGTTCGGCCCAATTCATTACAGCCCAATTGGTGGGGGCTGGCGCGCCGAGCCCCATCATTATCTTCACCGTTGCGATTGTCAATTTGCGCCATGTTTTGTACAGCGCATCGCTTGCCCCCTACCTTCAGCATCTGCGTCCGGTGTGGAAATGGGGGTTGGCCTATCTGCTCACCGACGAGGCATACGCGCTAGTGATTACGCGCTACCATCAGACTGGTCACCCAGGAACCCCTCATCAGCATTGGTATTTGCTGGGTGCGGGCTTGGGCTTATGGGTGTGCTGGCAGAGCAGCACTGCGGTGGGCGTCTTTCTTGGCACCCAAATTCCGGCCTACTGGTCCTTAGATTTTGCCATCGCACTCACCTTCATTGCCATTGTCGTTCCGACCCTGAAAGATCGGCCCAATGTGGCCACAGCACTAGTGGCCGGTGTCATTGCGATAGCTGCGGTCGGGTTGCCCTACAAACTAGGGTTGGTCGTGGCGACGCTGATCGGTATTGTGGCCGGGGTCGGGGCAGATCGGCATGAGTAATACCACTTTGCTCTGGATCACGTTGATCGCAGCCGGTCTGATCACCTATGCCTTTCGCCTCTCGTTTATCTTATTGCTGGGTCGGATCCAGCTCTCACCGTTGGTGCAGCGTGCCCTGCGTTTTGTACCGCCAGCCGCGCTAACAGCCATCATCTTCCCCGAATTGCTGATCCGCGATGGTGAGCTTGCCATTGGTCCTAATAATCCCCGCCTGCTGGCAGGTTTGTTCGCCATCGTTGTCGCTTGGCGCACCAAAAGTATCCTTTGGACCATTGTGGTGGGCATGGTGGCGCTTTGGTTACTCCAATGGTTGATGTGACTTCTCCCACCCTTAAAAGGGGTGGGCTTCTACAATCCCAGACGCACCCAGAGGGTACCCGGGATTGATGCTCGCAAGTCCACGAGCAAGAATATTCAAAGCAGCGTTATGATCTCGATTCAGTTTCAGCCCGCAATGGGGACAATCATGAACACGCACTTCAATGCCTTTCGGGACAATCGCATGGCAACCGGAGCACATTTGCGTTGTACCCCTGGGGTTAACGAGTGCCACCACCCTACCAGCGTTTGCAGCTTTGTAGGCGGTGAACTGCACGAATTGACCCCAGGCTACATCGGCAATGCCGCGGGTGTAGCGTTTATCTTTCGAGGATTGCATGTCCAGAATGTCGAGTTTCTCAAAAGCGATGAACTGATATTCGTTCACCAGTTTACGAGACTCTTGATGGGCGAAGTTGCGCCGTCGATTCGCCACCCGTTGGTGAGCGTGATCAAGGGCGTGGATTACTTTCTTGCGCTCAAGGCTACCTTTGGCAAGCTTCTCTTTCTTGCGTTGCAGGCGGGCAATGTCGGCGGCATCTTTCTTCATCCAGCGCTGGCGCTTAATCTTCTTACCGTTGCTGAAATAGGCGAAGGTGGTCAAGCCCAAGTCAATGCCCACCGATTGGTGAGTTGGTTCAAGTGGTACGGCTTCCGGGTGCCCACTGGGCGCGCAGGCAAAGCAAGCATAGAAATTGCCAACGGTGTCACGCTGGATTGTCAATGTCTTGACCGCTGCACAGATCGGGCGATGCAACTTAATCGCCACGTCGCCAATCTTGGAGAGCGTGATCTTGTCGCCAATGAGTTTGAAGCCAGACTGCTTGAAGGTGAAGCTGTCGTAGTTCCCATAGCCCTTGAAGCGTGGAAACCCTGGTTCTTCTTCGCCAGCTTTGACGCGGCGAAAGAATGCCTGATACGCCAAATCTACACGTTCTTGCACGTTCTGCAATACCTGCGAATGAACGCCAATCAACGCTGGCTTATCCGCTTTCCATTCAATCAGCAGTTTGTTCGTATCGTACAAGGAAATCGATTTGCCTGTTTCTTCGTAGGTGTTCTTGCGTCTAGCCAACGTTTCGTTGTAGACGAAACGGCAAAGCTCAAGCGTTCTTTCGAGGCTTGTGCGTTGCGCGGATGTTGGGAAAAGGCGGTACTTGTACGTCAATCTCATGCCTCAATTGTAACATATTTACGTGGATTGTGCAATTACGTAAACATGCAAATGCAGGGAACGGCCGTGTTCAGATCGCACCCAAAGGGTACCCGAAGCTCGCAGTTGCTAAAGCAACTGGTGAAGCCCTTATATCCCACCGCTAAAGCCGGTGGGCTTTACGGGCTATCGTCTGTAAAAGAGATTGACGATCCATCGCGCTCGGATGTATACTGGCACGACTTTCACAATTCCGTTCCCGGTTTCACATAAAAGAGGTTCCAAATGACAATTTCTCCAGATCTGCTCTTTGCATTTGATGTACAGGGCTATCTGCACTTGCGCGGTGCGTTGACATCCGCCGAAGTCGCCGAGTACACGACATGGATGGACGCCGTCCAGGCGGTCGATGTTCAGGCGCTTAACGTCGATAACCCGGAAGGCGTGAAGCATCAGTTGAATCGTCCCCGGTCACGCATCTTTGATGCTGATGCGCGCTTTGCCCACTTTTTGGATCATCCAGTGGTGACGCCCTTGCTCAATGAATTCTTAGGACCAGACTACCGTCACATTGACAATGATCTTTATTACACCTATCCCGGCTATACCAGCGGCCATTGGCATCGTGGCGTGCGCGCTCACCCCACCGGCCATGTCATCGAGGGTAAGTTTATCTGCCCGATGGTCAAGGTCTTTTATTGCATGAGCGATGTAGGACCGGGTGAGGGTGAGTTCGTCGTGATTCCTGGTTCGCACAAGGCGCAATTTAAGCTTGCCTACAACGATCGCGTCGACCTGCCCGCACAGCACATTTTTGATGACGTAACGGCCGGTGATATTATCATCTTCAACGAGGCGCTGATCCACAACGGACGCCCCAATCTCTCCCAAAAGACACGCAAAACGATCATCGTTAACTTTGGACGGCGCGACGCCGGCGTCTGGCAGGGCTACAAGCCACAAGCTGCGACATTGCAAGCTGTCAATGCACAGCAACGCGCAATTCTTAGCAACACGACCGGTTTATGGCGCGAGCCAGACTTAATCAGCAATTAAGCCGCTGTCACCCTGTAAGGGTCTATTTTCTTTACCAGAACAGACCCTTACAGGGCTTCGACGTGAGCTCAGCCGAACGGTGACAAGCACAAAGTTATTGATAAACCTTGAGTGGATCAGTTACCGGTTATATAAAATGCCCTAAAATTTTCCAATCTTCACAAAAAGCGAACAGGAAGGGAACCATGTCAAACGATAGAGCAAATATTTCGCGTCGATCTATGTTAAAATGGATGGCCGTGAGCACCGCAGGCTTAACCTTGGCCGCCTGCGCACCTGCCGCCGCACCGGGCGGCACAGCCGCAACCGAGGCCAGCGTTGCCACCGCCGAGTTAGATATCCTGGTCTGCTGCTATACGACCCCGGAAGTCGCCCTGCGTGAACAATTTAATACCATGTTTATGGCGAGCCATAGCGGCTCCAAACTCAACATGGAATTGTTGGCCGGTGGCCAGAATTACTTCGAAAAGCTGCAAACATTGATTGCCGCTGGCAACCCGCCGGATCTGTTTGACATGTGGGAAGGCTATATTCAGCCTTATGCCAAAAATGGCGTCCTGTTGAACATGGACCCCCTCTTTGAAAGCGATAGCCAGGTAAGCAAAGATGATCTGGTGCCGGCAGCATTGGATGCAGCCAGTTGGGATGGTGGCGTCTACGCCTTTATCATTGGCTTTATGCCCGGTCCGGTTTCGCTCTATTACAATCCAGCCCACTTTGAGACGGCGGGTATCGCAACACCCCGTGCCGATTGGACGTGGGACAATTTACGCGAGGCGGCGATTGCACTCACGCTCGACACAAACAGTGACGCGACGCCCGAACAGTGGGGGCTAGGCTTTGATCTCTGGTTTGTGCAATGGCTCTATTGGATCTGGTCGAACGGTGGCGATGTCTTCAATGCCGATGAGACGCAATGCACTCTGGCCGATCCCAAAGCGACCGAGGCTCTGCAATATTGGGCCGACCTGGTCAACAAAGATAATGTAGCTTTGTCGCCGTCGATGCTCCAATCGATGCAGGGTGGCGTCAATTCGTTCCTCTCTGGCGCTGTCTCCATGTATGTGGGTAATACTTGGGATGTGGCGACGTTAAAAGAAAACAAGGAACTCAACTGGCAAGCGGTGCTTTCCCCGAGCGCCAACAATGGCAACCGCACCTGGTACGAGCATCTTTGGTGCTGGGCGATCTCATCTGAATCCAAACAGGCCGATCTAGCTTGGGAATTCACCCGCGATTTCGTGCTGAACCGCACCATCGATCCGGCGACGCCGACGATTCCGCCGCTCAAGCAGTTGCTCGACAAATTCGACACCGAGACCAATCAACAGTTGGGCTATGCGCCTTTGATCTCGCTGGCAGAGGAACCGAATCGCTTCCGTATTCCTGGCTCCGGCGCCAAATGGGACAAGATCAGCGGTATGATCCAGGCCGAGCTCGACCTGGTCTTTACGGGCGAAAAGACAGCCGCCGAGGCCGCCGCCACAGTCGCCCCCAGTGTGGATGAAGAACTGGCCCGCACGTAAACCAAATTAAGTTAAAAGCACTTGTCGGTCATCGCCTCGTGATAGTTACCATCTGATGGAAACTGTCACTCCAAAGGCGATGACCGACAAAAGCGTTGAGTGGTTGTGAGAACGAGTAATTTGCAGTAAGGAGCAAACCTTGGCAGAAGTAAGTGTGGCGCAACAAGGGCCAACGGTAGGCCATCGAACACGACGCTTGAGCAGGCGCCACCGCGAGGCACTAATTGGCTATCTATTTTTAAGCCCTTGGTTATTAGGCTTTGTTATCTTTCTGCTTGGCCCCATGCTGGTGTCACTCTACCTGAGTTTGGCCGAGTATAAGGTGATCACACCACCGCGCTGGATTGGGCTGGCCAATTACGAGCGCATGTTTGGCGATGATCTTTTCTATCATGCCCTCTCCGTGACCGCGCGCTACACCGCGTTTAGTGTGCCGCTGGGGATTGCCGTGGCTTTGGGATTGGCGGTGCTGCTCAATCAAAAGATTGTGGCTTTGGGCCTGTTCCGAACGATCTTCTATTTGCCATCGATCATTTCTGGGGTTGCGGTGGCGATTGTCTTTGCCTGGCTCTTTAACTTCAAATTTGGGGTACTAAACTATCTGCTGTCGTTGGTTGGGGTTACCGGGCCCAATTGGATGGGCAGCCCACGCTGGGCATTGTGGGCTTTTATCTTAATGAGCGTCTGGAGCGCTGGCAGCAACGTTGTCATCTTTCTCGCCGCGCTACAAGGCGTGCCGAAAGCGCTTTATGAAGCCGCCGAAATTGATGGCGCCAGTGGTTGGCACCGCTTCTGGAACATCACCCTACCGATGATCTCGCCGGCCATTCTCTTTGTTGCCATTATTGGCATCATCGGCAGCTTTCAAACCTTCACCCAGGCCTACATTATGACGGGTGGCGGCCCGGCCAATTCGACGCTTTTTTACCTTTTATACTTGTACAAAAACGCCTTCAACTGGTTCGAGATGGGCTACGCATCGGCATTGGCATGGGTGCTCTTCCTCGTTATTATTGTCTGCACCATTTTGCTACTCCGCACCTCCGCCCGTTGGGTCTACTACGAAGGTGACGCGCGCGCCCGTTGACGCAGAAGGAACACTTGTATGACAACCAAACAGTCGCGCCAAAGACAATTCGGGTGGGCCATCCGCCAGGTTATTCTCTACAGCCTGTTACTTGTACTCGGTCTCGCTTTTCTCTTACCCTTTTTGTGGACGCTCTCTTCTTCGTTAAAACCAGCCGGATCAGGCTTCAAGTTCCCACCAGAATTTCTGCCCAAAGAATTCGTGTGGGGCAACTATCCCCAAGTCTTTGTCATGATCCCCTTTATGAGTTTTTTCCGCAATAGTCTCTTTGTCACCGGCATGTCGGTGCTGGGTGAACTTATTTCTGCTTCGTTGGTCGCCTATGCCTTTGCGCGTTTGCGCTTTCCTGGCCGCGACACGCTCTTTCTGCTCGTGCTGGCGACAATGATGATTCCGTACCCGGTGACGATGGTGCCAACCTTTATCCTCTTTAAATTATTGGGGTTGGTCAACACCTATTTCCCCTTAATCTTACCGCCCTGGTTGGGACCGGCTTTTTCGATCTTTCTCTTGCGCCAATTCTTTCTGACGATCAACACCGAGTTGGACGAAGCGGCCAAAGTGGATGGCGCCAGCGAATTTTTGATCTACCGGCGCATTATCATCCCGCTTTCAAAACCCGTATTAGCCACGGTTGCCATCTTTGGCTTTGTGGCTTACTGGAATGATTTTCTAAACCCGTTGATCTATTTGAGTGAAAGCAGCATGTATACGTTGGCGTTAGGCGTCAATTTCTTGCGTTCATTCCGCGGCGGTGGTGAGTTGTCGATCCAAATGGCCGCCAGCGTCATGTTTGTTGCCCCTTGTATTTTGCTCTTTATTATTGCCCAACGCTATGTGGTGGAAGGTATTGTAACCACAGGTATCAAAGGTTAGCCGGAGAACTTATCCTAATGAAATTTAGTTGCCTGCCCGTCTCGCTCTATCCAGATTTAACCGCCGGTCGGCGCACCCTGCCCGATTGGTTCCAGTTTGCCGCGGCGTTGGGGCTGGACGGAGCAGATATTAGCGTAGTGCATTTGCAAAGCCACGAACCAGCCTATCTGCAAACGCTACGCCGCCAAGCCGAAGCGGCGGGCGTTCAAATTGCGATGCTGGTCACCTATGCCGATTTTACCCACCCCGACGCCGCCGAACGGCAGCGCCAGGTAGAGGAAATTCGCGCCTTTTGTGATGTAGCCGCACAATTGGGGGCAGCATTTATGCGGGTTACGGCAGGTCAGGCGCATCCAGGTGTGGAACGCGCCGAGGGCATCGCCTGGGCCGTTGATGGCTTAACCGCTTGCTTGGACAAAGCGGCGCAAACGGGTGTCACCTTATGTTATGAAAATCATACCAAGGGCTACGCGTGGACCTATAATGATTTTTCGCAACCGGCGGATCGCTTTCTGGAAATTGTGAAACGCACGGCAGGCACCTCGCTGCGTCTGCTCTACGACACAGCTAACACGCTGGGATCCGGCGACGATCCGATCGCCGTGCTGGAGCAAGTGCAGGATCGGATCGCGGTTGTCCATGTCAACGATATTCGGGAAGCAGGCCGCTTCGAGCCGGTGTTGTTGGGCACAGGAGTAGCGCCAATTCAGGCGATCTTTCGTAAGCTGAGGCAAAGGGGTTTTGATGGTTGGATCAGTATCGAAGAGGCAAGTCGAACCGGTGAGGAAGGCTTCCGCCGGGCCATTCCTTATGCCCAACAACAATGGCTCGAGGCGTCGAAGGACGTAAGTAAGTAGACTGACCATTTAATTTTGCACCCCGATGAACACAGATTTTTACCGTTTTATCTCGCTTCATCGGGGTGCAAATTCAAAAATTAAACAGTCAGATCTCTAGGCATAAACTTGTTCCAGCGTAACTAACCCTTGGCGTAAGGCGTAGAGCGTTGCTTGGGTACGATTGGCGAGATGAAGCTTATTGAGGATGTTGCTGACATGGGTGCTTACCGTTCGTTCGCGAATTAATAAGATCCGTGCGATCTCTTGATTAGCAAGCCCGCGTGCGACTAGGATCAACACTTCTTCTTCGCGGTCCGTCAAAGGCTCGGCAAAGCTAAGCGGTGAGGACGGCTTTTTCAACTCCTGAATCAAACGCCGTGCAATCGACGGATGCAACGAATACTCGCCATTATAGACATCGCGAATTGCCTGAAAAAGTTCGTTCATGCGCGCTTCTTTGAGCAAATAACCTGACGCGCCAACTTTAATCGCGGCAAAGACTCTGGAATCATCGTCAAACGTGGTCAGCACCAAAATACGTGCGTTGGGGTTTTCGCGCTTAATCTCTTCGATCGCCTCAATGCCAGTTTTACGTGGCATTTGCAGATCCAATAAAATTACATCTGGATTCAACAAACGCGCTTTTTCAATTGCTTCTTGGCCATCAGCAGCTTCACCGATTACTTCAAATTCTGCTTCCACTTGTAGCAGAGCACGAATACCAGACCGAACCAATTTATGGTCGTCGGCGAGTAGTACACGAATTACTTCCGTCACGAGAATTCTCCCAATGATAGTCAATCGCACTCGGCAATAGAATCCATGTCATATATTTTTCGCAAACTAACAGGAAACTTAATATATCGCATAGACGCCGAAAAAACGCCGATAAATACTCCGCTATATTGCCCATAACTTCTGCTTGACCTTCTCGTCATCATGCTTATCAAAGGTAACTGCCCTACTTAAGGTAACAACTGACGATAAGGAGCCAGACAATGGAATATAATAAGAATAAATCTATGCAATACGATCAGGCTGAAATGAGTGATTTTTCTAAATTTGAGATGTCGAAGCTTGAACATCAAGATGAGGAGAACTCCAGTGACAGCGCAGATCGCTATAAATTCAATTTGTCAATGGATGAACTGCGCCAATCATTGGATGAGTACGAGCAAATTTTACGCTCCTAATCACAATTTAAATGTCCAAGTGTATAGAAAAGCCAGGCTTTACATAAGCCTGGCTTTTCTATTTATAGGAAGCGTAAGAATTAGGCATGCTTTTTCTCTTTACACAATAAGCCTTTTCCATTATCTTTTTTCATCGTCTGGGATCCGTGTAGAGGCTCAAACCTTGGATCCCGATGCCTTGTTGGCGCTTTGTTGCCCAGTTTTTGATTTTGATATTATCATCTGGGGCTGGACGACCGATCCCGATCCTACGCTCTTGCTCAAAGTGATGACGAGCGATGCTATCCCCAATGGCAGCAGCGAAGCCGGTTACGCCAACCCGGCCTATGATTTGCTCTATGCGCAACAGGCGACTGAATTGGATCCAGAACGACGCCGGGCTCTAGTCTGGGAGATGCAAGAGATAATCTTGAATGACGTGGTTTACATTGTGCCTTACTATGTTCAAAACGCACAGGCTTATCGCACGGATCGCTTTGCTGGCTGGATTACACAGCCGACAGTCGCTTTGGAAGATCCTGCTTCATTGCTCAACATCGAACCAATCCCGTGATCGTTAGCCATTAGCGAGTGTGGCAGAGGGTGGGTAGACAGGCAAACGAATTATCTCTACCTGTTTACTTATTTACCTGTTTACCTATTTTCTATTTATTACTGTAATAACCATCATTCGATCAAAGGAATCTCATGCACTTATCCACTGAACTACTGGTCTGGGGGATCGTGGCCCATTTAGTGGCGGACTGGATGTTCCAGAATGATTGGATGGCCGTCAACAAAGTTGATCTAAGCCATCCTGCAGCCTGGACCCACGCCGGCATTCATGCGCTCTTCCTCTGGCTAATCTTCCCTTGGTCGATTGCGCTTTTGATTGGCTTCACCCATTTTTTGATCGACAGCCGCAAGCCCGTAGCCTGGTGGATGCGCATCGTGAAACAGACACGCCACGGCCCGCACAAAACGATTGTCGAAATGGCGCTGGATCAAGTTTTCCATATCGCTGTGCTGGCATTGGTTGTGTTGTTTCTGTATTGATAAAAGAAGCAAAACTTACGCACCCGTCGCGCTTTGTATTTCAAAAAATCAATGCTTGGAAATTATCAGTTTGACAACCAGCGCGAGTATATTATAATACAACTATATGATAACAGATGGTTATTTCAGCCATTACCACAATCGCGGTAGTTAAGCGATTTAGCATAAACTACAGATCCATATCTACCTAGAAACCGCATGCGTTTCCCCGCTATCGGCCTGAATTCGAGCCGTAATTGTCACCTACCGAACGTCTTATTGCATAGGACGTCGACAAAATTGATTGCAGAGAAAGTGAATAGAATATGCCAAGTCAACTGACAGCCGACCAACTAGAGGCGTATGATCGTGATGGCTATGTGGTTGTTGAGGACCTGCTAGCACCCACGGAGGTTAACGCCTTACGCGAACGTGTGCGTGAATATACGCATGGGGGTCGCCCCTGGCAGGGCATCAAAGTCCAAATCGAGCCGCGCATTGAACGCGGCGAGATGACCGTGGCCCACCCCGGTGACGGTATCCGCAAGATCGATCTGCTGGTACAAAATGATGATCGCTTCCGCAACTTGGGGCTTCACCCCAACATTGTCAGCATCCTCGAACAGATTTTGGGGCCGGATATCAAAATGTTCCGCAACAGCCTGTTGCTCAAGCCGCCAGAAGTCGGTTCAGTCAAGGGGATGCACCAAGATTCACCCTACTGGCCGATTGCGCCGATGGATCTCTGCTCATGTTGGTTTGCGCTGGACGATGCCACGCCAGAAAATGGAACAATGGCGGTGATTCCTGGTGCGCACACGCGTGGTCCGCTGCCGCATGTGCACGTCACCGATGATTTCGTCGTCGACGAGCGCTACTACAACATGGCGGAAACCGTGGTAACGCCGATCCGCGCTGGTGGCGGGCTCTTTTTTCATTCACTGCTGCCCCATTATACGGCGCCCAACCGCTCGGATAAATGGCGTCGTGCGATTGCACTCTCTTACATGTCGGCGCAAGCCAAGTATACTGGCGAGGGCGAAAGTCCAGTCTATTTTCCAGTCCAAGGCCAGAGCTATCCCGGCTGCGTACGGTAAAGCTGCACAATCAGCAGTGCATAGATGGCTATAATTATCGCAAGGAGAAGCGAGCAATGGTCGACCAATCGCAAGCAATAAAAACGGAGCTGACCGCGGCGCAAATAGAGCAATATCAGCGCGATGGCTATGTAGTAGTGCAAAATTTGTTCGATGAAGCAGCCGTGTCGAAATGGAAAGCCATCCTCAAAGCACGCATGGCCGAGGAGGGCAAATCAAATGAACCGTCTGGCGTGCGTGTCTGGATGGCCGACAGCATGGATCCGTACACACGTGACAGTGTGCAAGATGCCAAAGTGGTAGCGATCCTTCAGCAGTTGCTTGGCCCCAATGTGGAATTCTTGAGCGTGAAAGCAGTTTTCAAAAACGCACAAACCACCTTTAACTCGCCCTGGCACCAGGATTGGTTTTATTGGCAGGGTAGCAACAAAATTTCAATCTGGATTGCGCTGGATGACGCCACC
>JBBRVA010000134.1:0-13113 GCA_038247295.1 Caldilineales bacterium
CTTTTCCAGTGCCACTAGCCTCGTGGAACGTTATGATCCAAGCCTCGATCGCGCGGAATTAATTTCAACGTTAAACGACCCACGCCGCTATGGCGTGGCGCTCACCTATGCCGCGGGCCGCATTTTTGCCCTGGGTGGTGACCAAGCAAGTACGCCAACCGAGTCATTGGCGGTAGACAACTCGTTTTGCCTCTCCAGCATCACAATGCCACAAAACGGGATTGTGCCGGGGGAACGCATTACATATACCGTTTATATCAACAGCGATAGTGTGGACCTGGGCGCCATTCAGGTGCGCGATCCATTGCCAGCGAACACTACCTTTGCTGGCTTCACGGCCAACAGCGAGGGGGCAACTTATAACGCGGCGCAGCATCAAGTGGAATGGCAAGGTCAGTTGGCGGCCAATCGTGACGCACTGAGCTTCGTCTACACCCTGGATGTAGCGCCGACCGGCTGGACCGTGGGCGAACGGATCAGCAACACGGTCAGCTTTAATAACGGCACTGGCCAAGTTTTCACCCGCACCGCGACGGCGGTTGTCATGGCGGTTGACCTGACAAGCAGCGCCAAAACGGTTGATCGAGCGATGGCCTTGGGCGGCGACGAGATGAGATATCAGATCAATTTGCGCGGCCGTACTTTTGCCGGTGGTCCCGTCACTGTCCTCGATCCCTTGCCGGCGGGTGTGGAATATGTAGCCGATAGCCTGGCATTTACGGCAGGCAGCGGCCAGTATGACCCAGCAACGCGTAGCATTCGCTGGGCAGGCATCGTTCCTGCCCAGCAAAGTACATTTGTAAATACAGACGACGATTACGCATGGGGTGATTCTGACCACCGGGGCAAATTATCCGCAGTCAAGTTTGGTTGGATAGAGATTGGTGACACCGGCGTATCAGTGGGACGCGGCGATGAACGTTATCGTTGCGATCTGCCGATTGGCTTTACTTTCGACTTTTATGGCAATCGCTATAACACGTTCTGCATCAGTACAAATGGCTTTATCTCATTCGATCCACTAGGAGGGCCAGATGCAAGCAACGATTGCCCCCTGCCCCAGACAACCGGCAATGCAGCCATCATTGCCGCCATGTGGACAGATTTGTACATTCTTGGTGACATGACCTATCAAACTTTTGGGGTAGCGCCCAACCGCTATCTGGTTGTGCAGTGGAGCGGCGCATACCCATTCTTCTCGTTGTCTAACAAAGCCGCCGATTTCCAGCTGATTTTATCGGAAGACGGTTCGATCCGTGTGCAAGTACTGCACGCCGATGCCTTTAAGGGCAGCATTTCCACAACCGGCATCGAGAGCGCTGATGCAAAGCAGGGAGCAACCTATGCCTGTCGAGCTGTTGGTACGCTGCATGACAAGCTCGCCGTGCTCTTCGTGCCACCGGGTGGCGGTGGGGGCCAGGCCACGGCCGACATTTCGTTCCGCGTGGTAAATGCAACCGGACTAGGGGTCAACACGCCGATTACCAACACGGCTACCATCACGACCTTGCAGGGTACGCTACAACGGAGCGCAATGGCAGTGATCAATTCTGTCAACCTGAGTGGATCGACAGCGCAAGCGAGTAAAGGTGAGGTCAACGCTGGGGATAGTGTAGACTTTGAATTTATATTGCGTAACAGCGGTCTGCTCACTGCGACCAATGCCGCGCTGACCTTGACCCTGCCTACGTTGACAACTTACATCGCGGATTCGCTAAGTTGCAGCAGCGGTGCCTGTACGCTGGCAGGCAACGATCTCCACTGGTCGGGTGCGATTGCCCCAAGCGCCCCTGTTATAGTACAGTTTACCCTGCGCATAAACACGCCGCTGGCCGACCGCACGCCAATCGAGATCAGCGCGCAATTGCAAGATGGCTTTGGCAATCAAGTGGCGTTGCCCACCTACTTTCTGGCCCGCCGGTCGGACCTGAGCACATCCTTGCTGCAATTTATGCCGGCGTATGGAGAACCGGGTGATAGTGCGACGTTGGTGCTATTTGTACGCAACGTTGGGACGTTGGAAACCGACGCAGAATTACAATTTACTTTACCGGCAGGTTTGCTCTTTGATCAAAGTTCGCTCGTGTGTGGAACGGGAAATTGCAGCTATGCGGGTAGTGCTGTGCAATGGAGCGGCGTATTAGGACCACGCAGCGTTGTACCAGTCCGGCTGCCTGTGACAATACCCCTCACCGCCAATTACGGGGATCTCTTTACAAGTGATGCAACGGTAAAAGATCTGCGCTGGGGTGGAGAACATACGCTGACGGCATCGCTCTGGGTTGCGCACAGTGTTTATTTACCCGTGGTAGCAACATCAGGTGGACAACACACACTCTATCTACCAATTCTAGCCCGCTAAACGGTATTGGCTAGCCGAGCAAAATAGTGTTTGAGTTGCAATACATCGCTTCAGGATTTTGCCCCAAACAAAAGCGGGGTGACCGCTTAGGATCACCCCGCTTTTTCGAACACCGCGCTAGACTAGGGTGCGTAATTTTTGCATCAAGACACCCGTGCTTGGCTCCGTGAGGACACTGCCATCGGGGAAAACGATGGTGGGAACGCTGCGGTTGCCGTTGTTAAGCCGGATCACTAACTCGATCGCATCTTCGTCGTCGCTGATGTTGATCTCTTCGTAATTAACTTTCATCGAACCCATGACCTGCTTTGCACGCCAACAATCGGGACACCATTCAGTTGTATACATGACGATAGGCGCGCCATTCGTTTGATTCATTAGTCTACATCCTTAATTCAAATTCGTTTTGTTGAGAAGTAGCGTAGATTGCCAGATTTATTTTGCCTGGCAGATTGCTAGCCAGTGTATAACAATCCATCCTCAGCGCCAGTAGGATAGCGCACAATGGAGCGACAATGAAATTTTCCGCATAATAATGGCGCTTCAATTTGAAGCGCCATTGAAATTTCTGCTAGGCTTGCTCTGCTGCCGAGTTCAGCTAGGTCGAGGTAAAGGGGATCACCAATTCGACAATAACCCCCGGACCATCGTCGCGGTTGCGCAACTGGCAGGTGCCACCTACTTCCCACACTAGCGCCGCCACCATCGGCAACCCTAGTCCCATTCCCGGAATTTCACCGGTAAAATATTTTTCACCCTGGTAATAGGGCGACCATAATTTGCTAATTTGGCCAGGTGACAGGGTGATGCCGTCATCGATAATGCGCAGGGAGAGCGAGTCGGCCGGTTCAACGGCCACAGTTACTTCGACAACGGGGGATTTATTGGGGTGGAATTTCTTGGCATTTTCCAACAACTCCCAAAAAATGCTCTCGACCGCACGTTGCGAAAGCTTAAGCCGCCGCCGACCGGCATGCTGACCAGAGACAGCGACATGCTCCAGCCCAAGATCAGTGCTGATACGCTTGATGGTCAAGGCCAAATCGCTGCTCAGGAAACCTTCTGATGAATAACCGGTGACGGGTGTCTTCAGATATTGTAAAATATCATTAATGGTAGCATTGAGCCGCTGTGCGCCTGTCATCGCCAAACCAGCCAACTCGCCGACATCTTCTTTGGTTAGTTCGGCGATCGAGTCTGGTGCTAACAATTCCAAGCTGCCAATGATCGTATGCAAAGGCGTATTTAGCTTGTGCATAATCATTGAATGGAAGGTCCACATATCGCGCTGCGTGCTCATCTGGGCAGTTACATCGCGCAAATGCACCAAGTGTGTTTCTTGGGTTGTGCCATTGCGGTCCAACAAAGATACTTCGAGCCAAAGCGCCGACGTGGTAGGCGAGTCCGGGCGGATCAGATATAAAGTCTGCTGCGGTATTGATTCTGGGTCTGCGAACCAGGTTGTCCAAGCCGCGGCCGGTTCACAACGATAGCTCTGCGTGACCAGGTGCATAAAAGAGGCATCATTTGCATCAAAGATCTGCAACAGTTTGCGCGCGCTGGGGTTTGCATAGAGCACTTCGCCCCCTTTGCCAAGCAGCATATAGCCATCTTCAGCTTGTTCTACCACCCACTCAAAGCGCGCGCGCTCATCCAACAAACGACGGTAACGGTTGAGCCGGGTGATAGTACGCACGCGCGAGCAAAGTTCGGCGCGATCAAACGGCTTAGTGATGAAATCATCCGCGCCAGCGTCGATGCCGCGGATACGCGACGAGCGATCATCTAATGCAGTTAAGAGGATAACGGGAATTTCAGCCAGGCGAGGGTTGACACGCAGACGTCGACAGACTTCAAATCCATCTACGCGGGGCATCATTACGTCCAACAGAATTAGATCAGGCGTCAATTTTTCTGCTTGGGCCAATGCTTCTAGTCCATCACAAGCAAAGGCGAGGTCATAGTTGGGGTCTTGTAAAAGCGCTTCCAACGTTTCACGACCGCCGGGCGCATCATCGACAATCAGGATAAGACTTTTTGCTTGCAACGCTTACTCCTTGCGGGTTATGTGCTACAGAGGGATTGTGGTTCACATTCACGCATCATAAACATTTACTTTTTCACGCGTACCTAAAAATGTCTGAATGGTCTCCATAAGTTGGCGCAAACTGATCGGCTTGCTGAAATAGGCATTGGCGCCAGCATCTAGACAGCGTTCACGATCACCCGACATCGCAAGCGCGGTAAGCGCGATAATCGGTGTTTGCGCCGTCGTTGCTTCCAAACGCAGCCGTTGCGTCGCTTCGAAACCGTTCATGCCAGGCATCTGGATATCCATAATAATTAGATCTGGCTGCGTGCTGAGGGCGAGCTCGATCACTTCGAGCCCATTACGCGCCAAATTAACACGATAACCATGAAAAAGCAAGTAATCTTGCATGGTTTCAGCAGTAAATTCGTTGTCTTCCGCTAACAGGATCAGTGGTTCGCGTATCGACATGAAACGGCCATGGCATAATGTAGTCATTAGGAGGTTCGCAGTGTTTTGCAATAGCACACTTAAAATAAATAAGGCTCAGATGTCTGTACTTTATCCTACGCAAGGATACGTAGCATGGGCTATGCAGTACAATATGTGATCGTTATTTATCCCAGGTGTACTCTAGTTTTCAAGCGCGATACTAATGGAGCCGAACACGCCGCCAAGATGACTGCTCAAAGTATACAATAGATTCTTCGATATTACACAACCATCAAGCCAGTTGTTTTCATGGCGACTCGAATTCTGGTATAGTTGTGCCTGCCTATCTTTTACCATGAGTTTGACAAAATTTAGCTGACAATTCCCTGTCTTATTCTAAATTTAATGCTAATTACGATATAATTACGAATGATAACAATGATAAAACGAATCCTCAATTTGTTTACAGCCAGCCTGTTAACGCTAGCAATGATTTTTGTAACTACCAGTTGCGGCGACAGTTCGCCTGCTGACCAGGTGCTGACCAGCACATCCACACCCACGCAGCTTCAATCTATATTACCAATTGCATCCCCAACCAAACTAGCCACACCCATGCCACCAGCAACACCAACACCACTTGCAGCATCGCCGCTAGAAGTTGCCCTACCAACGCCCGCGCCGGTCTATACCTATACCGTCATCAACACCTATCCACATGATAGGACAGCTTGGACCCAAGGCTTGCTATTTGACAAAGGCGTACTATACGAAGGAACAGGCTCGGGCCAAGGGCAGTTTAAGTCCGTCGTGCGCAAGGTAGATTTAGAAACTGGCACTGTGCTCCAAGAGCTTATCCTCGCCGACGAATATTACGGCGAAGGGATTGTCATTTTTGGCGATAAACTATACCAGATAACCTGGTTAAACCAAACTGGCTTTATCTATGACAAAAATAGCTTCGAACTGCTGCAAACTTTTACTTATCCAACCGAGGGCTGGGGACTGACACACGATGGCACGCACCTGATCATGAGTGATGGTAGCGCACGCATCACGTATCGTGACCCAGAAACTCTGGCGGTGGTGCGTACAGTGGCTGTGTATGATAGCAATGGACCGGTTCTGCAACTAAACGAATTGGAATATATTCAGGGCGAAATTTATGCCAATATCTGGACCACCGAGCGGATCGCGCGCATTTCGCCGGAAACAGGCGCAGTAACGGGTTGGATCGATCTCACCGGCTTGCTGCCCGCCACAGATCGCCAGGGCAACGAGTGGCTAAATGGTATTGCTTATCTGGCGGATGAAGACCGGCTTTTCGTCACCGGTAAATTATGGCCTAAATTGTTTGAAATCAAGCTAGTTCGCCTACCCTAAACCAACCGGCTTGAGCTACGTTAGTAATTGAGTGTTATTGACCGGACAAAGGTCATTTTTGGCGCGTTCAATTTCTGCCGTAATATGGACCATATAATGAACAAGTTATCACCGACTGAAATACCCTCATCATCTCGCCTTTGACTGTGGCTTAATTATTCAACGAAGCTTTGCCTCAAACCGACAAGGTAGCGAATTGTAAATGGTGAATTGTAAATGGTGAATGGCCCGTTTGCGAAACTTGCTCTGTCTGTTCAAATTTTCGGTTACCAGATGATTTGGCATCGATTTGAGTGCATATAGGTAGAAGTTACGCAGTTGCGATCACCGCCATCTCTGGCGGACGTTCGGCGAGCTCAGTCGAGCCGCTGCCGGCAGGATGCCAGCGTTCCCGGGGCAACTGCGTAACTTCTAATAGGGTTAGATTTGCCAATAGCGCAAGCAAGCTGCAAGGAAATTTTCTGCAAAATTGTTTATAATTCTTCAAGCTCATAAGTAATTCTATTATTCTCTCTGCCTGGGTAAACGCCGGCATGAAAACAGTATTACCATTCATGCTGGCAGAAAAAAGATTGACGCAACCAGAGCCATAAATGAGGTAATGTGTGCTAGACAGATTTAGTCGGATCGTCCTGGGTGACAAGTTCCCTTATACTCAGCTACAAGAGTATCGAATTGCTCAATATCTTGTTCTTTCGATTAGCAGCCTCAGTCTCGGTTTACTGGCCTTTGCTCTACTAGTGCTACTCCCTAGTGGACAGAGTTACCTCGCCCTCACGGTCAGCCTGCTAGGCATGCTTTACATGGCTAATTTATGGCTACTGCGCGCCACCGGCTCCCTGATCACCACGGGCCGGATCTTTGTTATTGAGCTCTGCATCGCCATTTTTGCCTTTAGTTTTCTGTATGGCAATCATCCGCCCGAATTTTACGTTTTATATCCAACGATCATTTTGATTACGACCTTCGTCTTGGGCAAGCGTTGGTGCATCGGCGTGACAGCGCTCATTATTGCCGAAGTGCTGCTCATGGAGTATCTGCGCTGGATAGATCGCTCGCTGCCAGAAAATCTGTTAGGCCAACAAACCCGTCCAACCTTTGCATATCCTCATCTCGTTACCGGTCACCTTGATTATCACGGCTATAATCAGTTGGCTCTTTAAAGATGTTAGCCAGCAGGCCGAAGAGCGACTGCATTCATCCGAACGCCGACTACGTATGCACGTAGAACAGACCCAAATGGCGGTGATTGAAACCGATAATGCAGCTATCATTACAGCTTGGAATCCAGCGGCAACCCTCATTTTTGGTTATCAGGCCGATGAAGCCATCGGCAAGAATGCAGTAGATTTACTTGTAGTGCCAGACCACCAAGCCAAGGTTGGGATAGTATTTGATCAACTCTTGCACAACCCAGGTGTTATTCTCAATACAAACCAAAATATAACCAAAACGGGCCGCATCATTACTTGTGAGTGGTACAATACACCTTTGGTAGATGAGAATAACCGTGTGATCGGCAAAGCGGCGATGGCATTGGAGATTACCAAAAGGCTGCAATACGAAACCGAATTACGCCAAGCAAAAGAGCAGGCGGAAGAGAGTACACGCGCCAAAAGCGAGTTCCTGGCCCGCATGAGCCACGAGATCCGCACGCCGATGAATGGGGTTATTGGCATGACCAGCCTGCTTCTCGAAACCGAGCTTGAGCCAGAACAACGCGACTTTGTGGAAACCATCCGCAGCAGTGGTGATTCTTTGCTGACCATCATTAACGAAATTTTGGACTTCTCCAAGATCGAATCGGGGAAAATGGCGCTGGAGACGCAGCCTTTCAATTTATACCACGGTGTTGAAGATGCCTTGGACCTACTGACACCCCAAGCTGCCGCCAAACGGCTCGAATTGGCCTATTTGATTGAAAGATCGCGTGCCGACACAACTGATTGGCGATGTAGCCCGCTTGCGCCAAGTTTTAGTCAATCTATTAGCGAATGCGATTAAATTTACGCTAATGTAAAACGATTCCCCAATCGTTATATACTACTATCCTCTCTCCACTGAACCAACAGCTAGCGTGCCCGTAAACGATTTTTAAATCGTTTTACAGGCGCGCTAGCTTGACGTAAAGCGGACAAAGGACTATTCTGATCCTAAAATAGGACTCATCAGCAGAGAGGGTTTATGCAAATTTTATTAATTGGTGGTGGCGGCCGTGAGCATGCCATTGCATGGAAATTGAGCCAATCAGATCAGGTGGATCGCATCTGGGTTGCACCCGGCAATGGTGGCACAGCTAGACTTCCCAAAACAGAAAATGTTGCGCTGGAAGTTCACGAGTTGACAGATCTGTGTGAGTTTGCCCAACAACAGGCCATCGATTTGACCATCGTCGGCCCCGAGGCACCACTAGTGGACGGGATTGTTGATCTCTTTCAAGCAGCCGGGCTGAAGATATTTGGACCTAGCCAAGCCGCCGCCCAATTAGAAGGGTCGAAAGCGTTTGCCAAACAATTTATGCAGCGCCACGGCATTGCGACAGGCCAGGCAGCTATTTTCAATGACTTTGACGAAGCGATGCGCCATCTGCGCCAACAGGATGATACACCTGTGGTCAAGGCGAGTGGGTTGGCCGCTGGCAAAGGCGTGCTGTTGCCCGTCAACAAGATCGACGCCGCGGCAGTAATTAAGTCCCTGCTCGAAGACCGCCGCTTTGGCGAAGCAAGTGATACCATTCTGCTCGAAGAACGGCTTGAAGGGCCAGAGCTCTCGCTGCTAGCCTTCTGCGACGGTAAAACTGTGCGCGCCATGCCGGCAGCGCAGGATTATAAACGCTTGCTCGACCGCAATCAGGGGCCGAATACCGGCGGCATGGGCGCCTTTGCACCCGCGCCGCTAGCTACACCAGAATTGCTCGCCCAGATTGAGCAGGAAGTATTATTGCCTACGCTGGCGGGAATGGCGGCGGAGGGTGCGCCCTATGTGGGCGTTCTCTATGCCGGCCTAATGCTGACCCAAACTGGCCCCAAAGTACTGGAGTTCAATTGCCGCTTTGGTGACCCAGAAACCGAAGTGATCCTACCTTTGCTAGAAAGTGATCTGGCCGAAATTTTACTTGCCTGCGTTAACGGCACGCTGGATCAAGTGACGCCCCGCTGGCAGAAACAGGCAGCCGTTACCGTTGTGATGGCGATGAAAGGTTATCCCAACGATTATGCCAGCGGCAGCGAGATCACGTTGATTGAACAGGCCGAGGCGGCGGGTTGCCAGGTCTTTCATGCCGGCACCAAGTTGAAGGGGCAACGAATACTAACGGCTGGCGGACGTGTGCTAGCGGTGACAGCCACGGGTGCTACCATCAGCAAAGCGGCGAGTCAGGCCTATACAGGGGTGAGCAAGATTCACTTTAATGGCGCTCATTACCGGAAAGATATTGGTCAAGGCATTCACTAATTGTACTAATTGTAATCGTCAATGGTTAGTGACTTTTCTGATACTAGTTGTAGGAGGTGGCCAGTGACTTGGACATCAAAAAGCGTACTCGACGCTTTAGCCGAAAACCGTGAACAATTGAGAAAATTTGGTGTTCAGAAAATTGGACTGTTTGGTTCATACAGCCGAAACGCGCCGGATTCTAATAGCGACATGGATTTTTTGGTCACGTTAGAACGCAACACTTTTGATAACTATATGGGACTCAAGTTATTTCTAGAAGACTATTTCGGCCACCAAGTAGATTTAGTAATTGAGGAAAGTCTGCGTCCAGAGTTGCGACCGTACGTGACAGCGGATGTGCGCTATGCAGCGTGAATACCGACTATTTTTGAAGGATATATTGGACGCAACACAACGCATCGAACGATTTTCTGTCGGTATAACTCGCCAGCAATTTGAAGCAGACGAAATGCGTTTACATGCTATTCTGATGAATCTCCACATCATTGGTGAAGCAGCCAAACATGTCCCCCAAGAGGTACGAGACACGACGGGAAACATTGAGTGGCGCGCTATCGCTGGATTGCGCGATATCATTGCACATCACTATTTCGGAATCAATACCGACATCATTTGGGATGTTGTGCAGCATAAGCTGCCAGACTTACAGCAAGAAATAACTTCACTATTGCAACCGTAAGAAGAGGAAAGAGCGATTCCCATGCCAAAAGGTGAAGAGCAAAAAGCAACGGAAGATGAAACGAAAAGTGCGGCAGCCCAGGTCGAGCTAAAAGATGAGCTTGTCATCACCGAACACGAAGTAACCGTCAACGGGCAGGTGCTCCAATATAGCGTTACCACAGGCACCCTTGTAATGAAGGAAGAAGACGGCAAAGCCAAAGCTTCGATCTTCTTCATTGCCTACACGAAAAGCGGTGTGGACGATGTAAGTCAGCGGCCGCTCACAATCTCATTCAATGGTGGACCGGGTTCATCATCGGTCTGGCTCCACCTGGGCCTGCTGGGTCCGCGCCGTGTGCTCAGCGGCGATGTCGACACACTCCAGCCCCCGCCCTATCGCCTGGTGGACAACGAACACACCCTGCTAACTGAGACCGATTTGGTCTTTATCGATCCGGTCAGCACCGGTTACAGCCGTGCCGCCGAGAAGGATAAGGCCAAAGAGTTTCACGGTCTAGAAAAAGATATCGAGTCCGTGGGGGAATTTATCCGCCTCTATGTTACCCGCTACAAACGCTGGAACTCACCCAAGTTTTTGATCGGCGAGAGCTATGGCACCACACGCGCCGCTGGGTTGGCCGGTTATCTGCAAGAGCGGCATGGCATGTATCTTAACGGGCTGATGCTGGTCTCGGCTATTCTCAACTTTCAAACTGCGCTCTTTACCACGGGCAACGATCTGCCCTATATTCTCTATTTGCCCACCTATGCGGCCACTGCATTCTATCATGGCAAACTGGCGGCGGAATACGCCAATAACTTGCGCGGTTTGCTCGACGAGGTTGAAGCTTTTGCGGCCGGTGAGTATACCCTGGCCCTGATGAAAGGCGATCGCTTAGGCAGTGACGAGCGCAGCCAGATTGTGCAAAAGTTGGCTCGCTACACCGGGCTCTCGTCCACGTATATCGAGCAGACTAATCTGCGCATCGAGATCTTCCGCTTTGTTAAGCAATTGCTGCGCGATCAAAGGCGCACAGCGGGTCGCTTGGACAGCCGCTTCACCGGCATCGACCGCGATGCCGCCGGTGAGCAAATCCAATATGATCCCAGTTACGCCGTAATCCAGGGCGCCTACTCGGCGACACTCAACGACTATGTACGCAGTGAATTAGGCTTCACTAGTGATCTACCCTACGAAATTTTGAGTAGCCTCTATGAATCGTGGGATTACGCCAAACATCAGAACCAGTTTGTTGATGTAGCTGAGACCCTGCGTGCGGCGATGACACAAAATCCTTTTCTCAAGGTGATCATTGCCAATGGCTATTATGACCTGGCAACCCCCTATTTCGCCACCGAGTACACCGTCAGCCACCTGGGTTTAGACGCGAGTTTGCGCGATCATGTCGCGTTGACCTACTATGAGGCCGGCCATATGATGTATGTACACGAGCCATCGCTTGCACAATTGAATCAGGATCTGGCGGCGTTTGTGCGTACGGCGATACCCACCTAACAACAGCATAAATCCACAAGCAAGTCGGGCCATTACGGCATTTATAGGACCTTACAACCGTTGCATCCTCTGGTGGCCACTTATCCAAAAACGGTAGGGCAATCGTAGCCGGCATACCGGTTGAGCAGCAGCCAGGCTTTTTCATTCTGTGCTAGCATGAAGATAGAACAAAGCCCTGGCTGCTCACGCTTTTCCGTGAGCCAAATCGGTTGAAACTACCGGAGGATTATGCTATTTGCCCGACCGACAACTCGCGCCCACCGCCGAACCTGCTATTGGATCTGGATTGGGCTTTTTGTAATTGGATTACAGCGGCCAACCCCACTCACATTTGCAATTCAAGCGGTCATTCCAGTTGCGACCGCCGACGAACTCAAACAAGCGCTTCAAGATGTGCAACCCGGCCAGACCATTCAACTGGCCGATGGCGTCTACGCTGACGAATTTGAGACCACGATAAGTGGCACGGCGACGCAGCCGATCACCCTGCAAGGATCGGCACAAGCCATTCTAGATCGCGGCGCAATCCAGGGTGGTTACGGCTTTCACCTAGACCAGGCCAACTACTGGATCCTGAGCGGCTTTACGATTCGCAACGCCGCCAAGGGCGTGATGCTTGATCATGCCAGCTACAATATTCTCGACGGTTTACACATCGACACTATTGGACAAGAAGCCGTCCATTTTCGCACGTGTAGTTCATCCAACATTCTTCAGCACAGCGAAATTCGCAATACGGGTGTGATCACGCCCGGCTATGGCGAAGGCGTCTATATCGGTTCGGATGCCAGCAGTTGGCCCAACTATAGTTGCGATGAGGATAGGCGCGACAAGAGCCATTTTAATCAGATTCTCAATAACGCCTTTGGTCCCGATGTACGGGCAGAAGCGATTGATGTTAAGGAAGGTACGATAGGTGGTAAAATTATCGGCAACTACTTTGATGCCACCGGTTTAAGTGGCGATAATTATGCCGACAGTTGGGTAGATATCAAAGGCAATGGCTACGCGGTGGCCCATAACGATGGACGACGCGGAACTAACTCCAGCCTGTACCACGGTTTTGAAACTCATGCCAAGCTGGCTGGTTGGGGCAGAGAGAATCTTTTCTACGCCAATCTTGCCCATGTCGATGCCAACGGCTATGGTTTCCATATTGATAATGACGATCCAAATCACGCCAATAAGATCTGCGCCGATAACCAAACTTTCAATGCCGCCCGTGGCATGACGAATATTTCTGTCATTGGCTCGGCACTTGCATCATCGGCAAGC
>JBBRVA010000135.1:0-13075 GCA_038247295.1 Caldilineales bacterium
CATTGAGGGCTTCGATCGCCATCGGCTTGTGAAAGATATTAGGCGTCGCAATCACTGTAATATCCGGCTTTACCTCGGCCAACATCTTTTTATAATCGGTAAAGGTATGGGGTATGTTTTTTTCTGCCGCGATTGCCTTTACCCGTTCTTCATTCACATCACAGAGCGCTTCGACGGAAACATTGGGAATGCTCTGGAAATTGGGAATGTGGCCGACTTGGACAATCTTGCCGGCGCCAATAATGGCGACACGATACTGTTGATTTGCCATAAGTTTTTTTCTCTTTCATTTGCTGGGTAAGGGTGACGATTCCGCCAAAACTAGGACCGGTTTCTGTCACAATTTGCTTGCAACAATTGACAATGAGTTTGAATTCATTGACATTTATTGTACCGCTACTCTACTTTGCCAAATAAAATGGCGTGAACAAACTTGGGTCCATGCACGCCCAGGGTCAGGTTCATTTCGATGTCGGCCGATTTGCTGGGGCCGCTGATCAGGGCGAGATTGGCGTGGCTGCGCACGGTGTCGACCAGTGTGCCGGCCTGGCGCTGTTCGCTCAGCCACGCTTCCACGTTTGGATAGAGCCGTGCGAATGGGATCAGCGCGATGTGGCGAAAGGGCAGCAAACTAGCCACGCGGTTGGTCTGCGCCCCAGCCATCATCAGCAGCGAACCAGTGGCAGCAAAGGCGGCTGTTGCACCCGTGACGCCAAAGCGGATAAAGCGCACCTGGCTGCGGCTCTCTTCACTGCGCAGCTCTTTGGGTACAACAACCTTCATCTCCATGTCGTGCAGGGCGTCGTCCAGGCCGGGCACAGGCAGCGCGGCCGGATCCCAACAGAGGATGCTGCGTTCCTGGCCGGTTTCTAGGATGGCGCCCTTCTGGGCGAGCTTCTCTTCCGCCATCCAACCCAGCAGGCGGTTGATCAGGGCCAGGCGCGCCTCGGCCGTCGATTCGACGATCTCAAACGTGCCATGTAAGTGGGTCAGTTCAGCGCCAAAGCGTTTGGCCAGCGCCAGTTTATCCCCTTCTGCCGCGGTTACCGTCATGCGGGTTTCCGCGGTCAACGGCGCTACATCGTAGGGCGGAAAATGACGGTTGGGTTGGTTTAGCGCGCTGCGTAGCTTGGTCAGAATTTCGTTGCGTGCGGTCATAGGAATTATAGCCTTGCTGTTTCTCGTCGCTTGTCACGCACTCAGTTTGGTGCTATACTTTTTGCCAGAAAGACAACGCAGTTTTACTAGCCAAAGGTGCTTTATGCAATTAGAAAACTATTTTGACTTCCTGGCCCCCAATGACATTCGCGTCAAAGGCACACGGGTCGGCATCGAAACGATTTTGCTCGATTATCTAGATCTGGGACTTTTTCCGGAAGATATTGCCCTTCGCTATCCCACATTAACACTCGAATCTGTTTACGCAACTATTACCTACTACTGGCACAATCGCGAACAGGTAGATACGTATTTGCACACTTGGAAAGCGCATGGTGAACAGATGCGCCAAGCGCAGGAATTGAATCTACCCCCAGCAGTGAAACGATTGCGCGAAATCATTCGTAAGCGGCAGGCTGAAGCAAAGATTGAGCCAATGGCAATGGTATGAATACACCTGATTTCTTGTTTGATGAAAATATACCCGTTGCAATTGCCACTCAGTTACACCGCCACGCCCCACAAGTTAAGGTGTACAAAATCGGCGAAGCACCTGCACCGTCCAAAGGAACGCTTGATCTTGATATTTTACTTTGGTTGGAAGAAAATTATTGTTGGCTTATCACGAATAATCGAACAAGTATGCCTGGTCATTTGTTCGACCACATGAATGCCGGCCACCATATTCCCGGTATTATGATTGTTCCCGATCCGCTCAACGTCGGTGAGGTGCTGGCGGAGCTCATTTTGATCTGGGGTGCTAGTCTTCCTGGAGAATACAAAGACCGGATCGTCTATCTCCCCGTTAGTCGATAAATGATGCGCCTATCAAGGTTGAGCCGTCAAACGCTCGCCACTAATTTCCTTGCGCCGGCTGGTGCGCTCCTGCCACATTTCCCGAAAACTGCGTTTGGCAAAGGCGGGGAAGTCGCGGCTCTGCGTCCAACCGGAGAGGGGTGGGGGCATAAACTTGATATTACCGCCACTCAAATTCTCCAGCAAATTGCTGCCCAGGCTGGCAATTTTGCCGGCGCCCTCATAGCGGGCGCGACTCTGCATCGTCTGGACAAAACCGAACATCGCCGCTTTATCAAACAGCGCACCTTCGCCGTCGCGCACCTGGTCGGCGCGCAGATCGAGCAGCAGGCGCGGCAGATCGATCTTGACCGGACATGCCTCGCGGCAGGCGCCACAGAGGGTACTGGCATGGGGTAATTTTTCGGCGTTGGTCACCTCGGCGTGCAGCAATGGGCTGATCACGGCGCCGATGGGGCCGCTGTAGGTGCTACCATAGGCGTGGCCGCCAATTTCGCGGTAGACGGGGCAGACGTTTAGGCATGCGCCGCAGCGGATACACATCAGCGCTTCGCCATAACCTTTGGCCAACATCTCACTGCGCCCATTGTCCAAGAAAACGACGTGAAACTCTTCCGGGCCATCGACATCATCGGGACGGCGCGGACCATTGGTCATCGACAGATAAACGCTGGTGCTTTGGCCGGTCGCACTGCGACAGAGCGCTTGATATTGTAAAAAGGCATCTTCCACCTTGGGCACCAGTTTTTCGATTCCCACCACCGCTACATAGACGCGCGGCATGGTGGAGGTCATGCGCCCATTGCCTTCGTTGGTCACAATGCAGATCGTGCCCGTCTCGGCAATCGCAAAGTTGCAGCCGCTAATGCCCATATCGGCGCCGAAAAACTCCTGCCGCAATTTGGCCCGCGCCACCGAGCACATCATCTCCGGGTCAAACGTTAGCGGTATATCGAGCTTGCGATGCATAATGTCGGCAATATCTTCCAGCCGGCGATGGAGGACGGGGGCAACAATGTGGCTGGGCGGTTCGCCATTTAGCTGGATGATATACTCACCCAGATCAGTCTCGACCACATGCATGCCCGCTTCTTCCAGGGCGTGGTTCAGATGCACTTCCTCGGTCGCCATCGACTTGGCCTTGATCACCTTCTGCACATTGGCGCGGCGGGCAATATCGAGCACAATTCGATGCACATCTGCGGCATCGTTGGCCCAGTGCACCTGACCGCCATTCTCCTGAAGCTTGCTCTCCACCGCTTCGAGCAGATCGGGCAGGCGGGCGATCACATCCTCTTTCATCTGGCGCACCTGGTCGCGTAGCCGCGCCCCGTCTACGGCGCCCATCGCATTGACGCGCGCATCGCTCATCCGCCAGGTCGTCCGCGAGAGCGCGGTCCGCAAATGTTTATTATTCAATGCATCGGCAACGCGCTGTTTGTACGGCGCGTGCAGATCGATTGGGGTTGTCGTCATGGTTGACTCCGTAACGTGGTAAATGGTAAATAGTAAATAGTAATTGGTAAGTCAACACGGGCACTTACCAATTACCAATTACTATTTACGCCTATCCCTGCTTTGCATCTTGCCACCGCCGCGGGGCTGGCGCTGGTGCCGCGGGGGCGGGGGCCTTGGGTGGATCGTTGACATCGATGCGGCTGGCAAGCACTTCGGCAATGTGAAGGGCGCGACAGCGCTGGGCCTGCCGGCTGAGCAGGCCATTGATGTGGGTCATGCAACTGACATCACACAGGGCGACTACGTCGGCGCCGCTTTCGGCCAGATTGCGCGTCTTGCGGTGGCCCATCGCGGTGCTGATACCGGGATTTTTGATCGCAAAGAGGCCGCCAAAGCCGCAACACTCTTCCGCTCCGTTCAATGGCACCAACTCGGCATCTTTGACATCCGCCAAAAGCTGGCGCGGTTGCTCATTGATCCCGAGTTCGCGCAAGAGGTGGCAGCAGGCGTGATAGGTTAGCTTACCCTCGAAGTGGGCGCCCATGTCGGTAACACCCAGCACATCGACCAGGAATTCGGTCAGTTCGAAGGTGACCGCCGCCAGTTTTTCCGCGCGCTGCCGGTCTGCCGTGGACGCAGCATCTTCGAACAAGACCGCGTAAAAATGGGTTGTCATCGTCGTACAACTGCCGCTGGGCGCGACAATTGCATCCACCAACCCTTGCTGCACAAATGGCTCAAAAACATCCAGAAAGCGCCGCGCCAAGGTGCGCGCTTCGTCGCGATAGCCGGCATTGAAGGCGGGCTGGCCGCAACAGGTCTGCTCATAGGGAAAGACCACCTCAATATTGTGGCGCTCAAGCAGTTCGGCCGTGGCCATGCCCACCTCTGGGTAGAGCATGTCTACCATACAGGTGACAAACAGCGCCACGCGCCGCGGCGGCGTAGCAAATTCTTTTTTGTGCATGCAAGCTACCGCTATCTCTCTGCCGCCGGCGTCCACGTGCGATCGCGTTCGCCGATGTAGACGGATTGCGGGCGAATCAAGCGGCCCGTCCGTTGCTGTTCGAAGCAATGACCAATCCAGCCCGCCACGCGCCCGGCGGCAAAGGTGGGCGTAAAGAGGTCGGTTTCCAGGTCCAACCCGTGCAGCAGCAGCGCCGTGAAGAATTCGACGTTGGTGCGTAGGTTGCGCCCTGGTTTGTATTCGTCCAACAGCTTGATCGCGATCGTTTCTACATGTTTGGCCAGGTTATACAGGTTTAGATCGCCGTCGGCCTTGAACATCTCCTCGGCCGCTTGCGAAAGCACATCTGCCCGCGGATCGCGCACTTTGTAGACCCGGTGGCCAAAGCCCATCAGCCGCTCGCCCCGATCGAGCTTGGCGCGCATAAAAGGTTCGGCCTTATTTGCTTCGCCAATCTCAAAGACCATGTCTAGGGCGGGACCGGGCGCACCGCCGTGCAGTGGCCCTTTCAGCGCCCCAATCGCGCCGACAATCGCCGAAGTCAGGTCGGATTGGGTGGCGATGATCACGCGCGCCGCAAACGTAGAAGCGTTCAACCCATGGTCGGAAACGGTGTTTAGATAAGTCTCCAAGCCGCGCACGCGCGCCGGGCTCGGTGTTTCGCCATTGAGCATGTAAAGATAGTTGGCTGCGTGATCCAGATCGGTGCGGGGCGCGATTGGTGTTTGACCTTGCAGTAGGCGCCAGTAGGCGGCCACGACGGTGGGAATGCGCGCCGTCAGTGTGTGGGCTTGCTGATCGACGCTGGTTTGGTCACCGCCCAGATCCAAATCGAGCGTGCCAGCCGCAATACGCAGCGCATCCATCGCCGGCAGTTTTTGTTCGGCAACGGCGGCCAACAAGGCCAGCGTGGCCGCGGGCAGGGCGCGACGGGCGGCCAGTGATTGTTTGAAGGCGCTCAATTCGCTTTCGTTCGGCAACCGGTCATACCACAGCAGGTAACAGGTCTCCTCAAAAGTAGCGTGCAGGGCCAGGTCTTCGACCAGATAGCCGCTGATGATCAGCTCACCCTTTTGGCCGTCTACGCTGCTCAACCGCGTCTCGGCGGCAACGACCCCTTCCAATCCCGGTTTGTAGCCGGTTGACTCTGCCGTCATAATCTTCGATCTCCAATCTGATAGGCTCAATCTTCAATAAGTTTGTAACTTGTGTAAAATATTATAAAACCGCCGCAGGTGCCCTGTGGGCGCGGTTTTGTCTGTGTTGCTGCGAATTTATTCGTCCGCCTTCCCCAAAAACTCGAGCAATAATTGATTCACCCGCGCCGGCTCATCGTGCTGCACCCAGTGTGTGGCCGCTTCGCAAAAGACAAGCTGACCATCATCACATAGGGCGATGCTTGGCTCGGCCATTGTGCGATTCAGGGCCAGATCGTGGACACCCCAAATCAAGAGGGTGGGCGGGGTAACGCGCAGACTGGGTAGGCGTTCTAGCTTGCGGCGCACCGCAGCGCGATACCAATTGAGCATCGCCGTAAATGCACCGGGCTTCGACCAGGCCGCGCGATAATGCATGAAATCTTCCTCGGTAAACGAACCGGCATTACTGCTCCTCTGCAGCGCACGAATGAGGCTAGTCCAGTTCCTGGCGCGGAGCAAACGTTCGGGCAGCCAGGGGATTTGAAAAAAGAAAATGTACCAGCTTTTTCGCAATTGGGCGAAATTGCGGCGCACCGTACGGTTCATGACGAGCGGGTGGGGCACATTGCTCACCACCAGCTTGCGGACTCGCTGCGGATATTTGAGCGCCGTCCACCAGGCTACCGCTGCCCCCCAATCATGGCCGACCAGATAGACTTTGTCGCATCCAGCCGCATCGATCAAGCCAATCACATCAGCCACAAGTTGATCCAACGTATAAGCATCAATGCCTACGGGCTTGTCGCTGCGGTTGTATCCCCGCTGATCTGGTGCCCAAACCCGGTAGCCAGCCGCGGCCAGGGCTGGAATTTGCTTGCGCCAACCATACCAAAATTCGGGGAAGCCGTGCAGCAAGATCACCAATGGACCATCCACGGGGCCGTGCTGGACCACATGCAAATGGATACCATTGGTCTGAATAAACGTCGCTTCCTCTTGCGCCATCATACCACCGCTGCTGTTTTCACATCTCTGTAAATCGCGCAAAAGCGCCACTGCATTGTACCATCGACAGGCGAAAAGTCAATGTGACTACCACTTGGGCTGGTGCATTGCAAAAAAAGTATCTTGCCACCATTAGCTTGACAAACTATATATAATGATATATATTCTTGCCTATGACCTACGAGTGGGATGAAGTGAAACGACTGATCAACCTGCAACAGCACGGGCTGGATTTCAATGAGGCTAGGCAGGTTTATGAGCACCCGGATAAAGTGACGCTGGTCAGCCCTACCTGCATGAACAGCGGTTACTTGCCATTGCCGAAGTAAACAGGAGGGTCTTGCTGCTCGTCTACCCATGCGTGGCGAGGGTATTCGGCTCATTTCCCTGCGCTATGCGAAAGGTAAGGAACGGAGAATATACTATGCGCAAAATCGTTAGCTATACCAGCGAGCAACTACGGTCAATGCCGAGCAAAACGAATTGGGGCCGCCCCATTCCGTCTGATGAGGAAATCGACGCGGCCAATGCGCTCGACCCAGAAGTGGCAGGCATCGACGACGAGTGGATTGAAAATGCCATCGTCACGCAACCGAATAAGAAGCAGCGCGTCTATGCGGCCTATGACGCCTATGTGATCGATTATTTCAAGCAACAGGGCCGGGGCTACCAGACCCGGATGAATGCCGTTCTCAAAGCCTATGTGGATGCCCAACTGGCGAAACAGTCAAGACCATGATTGACCAAGATTGACCAAGATATAACAGTAATAAAAGAAGCACCTGATCTGTTTAGATCAGGTGCTTCTTTTATTGCGGGATTTGTCCTAATGATCGTGCTGTATGATGTAACCCAGACTAGCCCTTCAAACCGCTGAGGGCGACGCCTTGCACGATGTGGCGCTGAAGGAGGATAAAGAGAAGGAGGACCGGAATGATCGACAGCGTCGAGCCGGCCATCTGATATTCAAACTGATTACCTACCTGGGCGCGCAAATTGGCGATGGCGACGGGCAGCGTCCACATCTCGCGGTCGGTCAGAATCATAATGCCCCAGAGCAGGTCATCCCAGGCCCAATCGAAGACGAAGATCGAGAGCACGGCAATAATCGGCTTGCTCATCGGCAGGATGATGCGCCAGTAGACACCGAACGCCGAGCAGCCGTCTACCGTGGCTGCATCAACCAAGTCATTGGGGATACCCGTCATAAACTGCTTGGTCAGGAAGATGCCAAAGGCACCCGTCAAAAATGGGATAATCATCCCGCCATAGGAGTTAAGCAGCCCGAGCTTGGCGACCAAGACATAACGGGGAATCAGGGTGAGAAAGCCTGGGATCATCATGGTCGAGAGCAAAAGCATAAACATTGCATCACGCCCCGGCCACCGCAGCTTGCCGAAAGTGTAACCGCCCCAAGTACAGGTGAAAACGTTAGCAACCGTGATGCACAACGTGATGATCAGACTGTTCATAAAGACGAGCGGAAACTTGGTGTATTCAATCGCCTTGGCATAATTATCCAGGCGAAAGGTCTCGGGCAGCAGCTGCATCGGTACGGCCTGAATTTCTGCGCGTGTCTTAAAACTGGCCAACACCATCCAAAGCCCAGGCGTCACCATAAAGATAATCCCAAGCAAAATGATGATCCACAACCCGGTCTGTTGGAGGACGTGGCGGATAGCGCGCCGTCGCTGAACGGTGGCGACCTGACGTTCGAAGGCGATCCGCTGTTCAAGTGCACTTGTCGACATGGCTTTTCTCCCTAGCAATTTGCCCTAGTAATATGAAGTCAGGCCGCCTTCACGGAAGACGCGCAACTGAATCGCTGTGATAATCATAATCACCAAAAACAAGAAGACGGCCATGGCGGTGGCATAGCCAAAGCGTAAGAATTGGAAGGCAGTAATGTAGACCCAATAAACAACCACGTTCGTAGCGTTGGCCGGTCCACCCTGCGTCATGATAAAGATGGGGCTGAAAACTTGCAGGCTCCCAATGATAGTGACGACTAGCACGAAGAGCAGCGTTGGACGCAGCAGTGGCAAGGTGATGGACCAGAATTGTTGCCAGCCAGTGGCGCCATCTACTCTGGATGCCTCGTAGAAGTCTTCGGGGATTGCCTTGAGACCGGCCAGGAAAATGACCATGTACCAGCCCAGTCCTTTCCAAATCACCATTAGGCAGATCGAAAAGAGCGCAATCGCAGGGTCGATCAACCAGGCAATCGACGGCAGACCCGCCGCGCCCAGAATCTGATTGAATAACCCATAGCGCTGCTGGTACATGAGACCCCACAACAGCGACATCGCCGTAATCGGCAACATAACCGGCAAGTAGTAGGTGGCGCGTACCAGGCTGACAAAGCGATTGATGCCATTGAGGACCAGTGCTAACAATAGCCCAAAAACGACGCCACTAACAACGACAATGACAGCGTACAAGAATGTGTTGCGAAAAGAGCCCAGGAATTTCTCATCGCGCAAGAGCTCGCTCATATTTTGCAAGCCGACCCACTTGGCCTGGTTGAGGGGGCCAAAGCCGTTCCACTCGAAGAACATCATGGCCAACGAAGCCAGGATCGGTCCGAATACAAAAATTGTGAAGTAGATGAGAATCGGGGCAGCAAACAGCCAACCCGTTAACCCGCGGCGAAACCCGGCGCGCCGCCAAAATGGCCGCGACATGCTACGCGGCAGAGCGGTTGCAACAGCCATAAGCTCTCTCCTTTCGGGGGTGCTCTAGGACGAGCGTGCTGCTCACATGTTTATGGAGCAACACGCTCGCCTCGCTGTGTAAGATGGAATATCTACGCAACAGAATAAAGCGGATTAAGATGTGCGGCTACCGTCGGTGCGCTCAAGGATCTCGGCCAACACCGGCTGCAATTCTTTCAGCGCTGGTTCGACTTCCTTCTGCTTGAGCATGACAGCCTGCACGACCTCGCTGATCGCCTGATTGATCTCGCCGCTACCGAGCACTTTCAGATTTGGGTCTTCGCGCGTAATCGGCGCGGTTTCGCCTGCATAACCCTCCATCATCGCCTCGGACCAACCAGGGATAGGTGACGGATAATTCAGTGGCGCCGGCAATGCACCGATCACCTCGACGATAAAGTGCGAGAAGGGCATATCGGGGCCGTACATCATCGCCCGCATCAACTTGTCCGCTGCTTCGGGGTTCTTGGATTGGCTTTCGGCCACCAATTCCCAACCGCCGGACTGGATCACCGGGTCGACGCCGGTTTTGGGGCGTACATGCGTTACCCCCAGGTCTTCGTAAACGTCGGTTACACCGGCGTCGCGCAGATTGATAAAGGGGAACCACGGCTCGATTTCGCCCATGATGGCCAGGCCATTCTGCCAGGCGTCGACAAAGGGGATTTCGCCGACTTGGGTCGAGCCGTCGTCCACCATGCCGCGCCACCAGCTCAGTGCTTCGATACATTCCGGTGTATCGACCATGATTTCGCGCGGGATGTCACCTTCAAAATTGTACATCTCGCCGCCATGACGCCAGATGATACCAGGGAAGTGGAAAGTGGCGGGGTAATTGTCGTACCACTGGGTGAAGCCGTAATACTTCTGGCCGCCTTCTTCATAAGTTAACTCCTTGGCCAGTTCGCGGATCTCCTCGGCCGTCGCAGGGATCTCGGTGATGCCCGCTTTTTCCAAAATGGAGCGGCGATAGATCAGCGCCGGTGCTTGATGTTCGGTCGGATAGCCCCAGACTTTACCCTGGAATGTCATCCGTCCGACTGCGGCGGGGATATAACTTTCCTTCACATAGGTCTGGTCCTCGTCGGACAGTTCGCGCACGATGCCGTTGCTCACCAATTCGAGGATCGGTGTCGACGTATGATAGACATCCGCGCTTGTACCGGCCAAGCGCGAGGCCGTCATCTTTTGGCGATACTCCCCACCGGGCACCGTTTCGATGGTGACGTGAATGTTGTCGGCTGCCCCAGCCTCGGTGTTGTACTTGTCGATGAATTGCTGGGCGGTCTCGCCGGTAGCACCACCCCAGTGGAACCAAATAACCAGCTCTGTCGCCGCCGTGGCTGGTGCGGCTTGTTCGCCTTCGGCTGCGGGTGCCGCTGGTGCGGCTGCCGGTGCGGGCGCGCAGGCCGCTAGCAGCACACCAGCGCTGGCCGTACCCATTACCTTGAGCATTTGTCGTCGCGATAAAATCATGGTGTTCTTCTCCTTGAATCCCTCTGATTTAGAATAGGGCTGATCGCCAAAAAGCGGCCAGGTTTACCACAAATCTACGCCCAATAATTTTCTGCCCAATGGGGTGAGTTCGGGCGTTGTACCGTACTTCTGCTCCAACTCGCGCTTGTCGCCGGGGAATGCTTTGCCGCGCGGGGGCAAACGTTCCTGCCAGGCTTTGATGCGATACTGGCGCTCGTCTTCGTCGCGCGGGGGTGACATGGTGATGTATTGCGCCAGGCGCGGTTTGTTGCTGCGGTTGCGGCTGTTGCCGTGCGGGAGCAGGCTGTGCCAGATCAGAAAATCACCGGCTTTACCGGGAATCGTCTGCACGTTGAGACCGGTCAGATCCGGTTGGCGTGGATTGCGGTCCGCCGGCTGCGTTTTGACCCATTCGGCAAATTTGCGGTGAAAACCAGGCGCGCACTGAAAGCCGCCTTGGTCTGCATCGGTGTCGGCGAGATAGAGCACGCCTTGCACCATAAAGGGCGGCGGGTTCAGGCTAGTGTCGATGTCCCAGTGGACCATGCCCTGGTAGTCCCATTCTGGGCGGGCCGGTGGATTCATGTTGGCGCGGTCGAGGCTCGTCCAGAGCTTTTCGGTGCCCCAGATTTGGGTAAACGCTGCATAGATACGTGGGTTTTGGCGGTTGTCCCAGAGCGATTGGTGGTGGTACATCTCTAACATGCCCGCTTTGCTAATCGGGGCTTTATACCATTCATCGACGTTGTTGCGGTCCACATCCAGAAATTCCCAAATTGCTTCAATCACAGCGTCGAGATTTTCCTGCGCTACGGCATTGTGGATGATGACGTAGCCGTTTTCTTCCCAAAAAGCAAGATCTTCAGGACTGAGTGTTGCCATTCTTTTCTCCTAAGCAGTGGTGCAATCTTGCAATGCGATAGCACTGGTCAGTCAGCGCATGTAGCTTCGGGGGTGCATAGATGCGGTTAAAAAATATGGGGCTGAGGAGCCTTGTCGGCATTATATAATAGGGGTTTTTGCTTGTCAAACGCTCAAAAAACGGTTCATCGGCCCGTTCTGCGCCCGGATTTATGCCTCTGTTGGGTTGGTAAAACAGACCTGGCTATGGTATGCTATTCGTTTGAAACCTAGGCAAGCTACCGATCCGCTTGACGTAAACTCTATTTTTGGAACTGTTCTATGGCGATTTTATCCATTTCTAACTTGAGCCAATCGTACGGTGACTTCGATGTTTTTCTCGGTCTCACCGCCAGCATTCAGAATGAGGGCAAAGTCGGCCTGGTCGGCCCCAATGGCATCGGTAAGACCACCTTGTTGCGCATCCTGGCCGGGCTGAATGTGCCTTCTGGTGGCAGCATCCACTTTGCACAGGGCACGCGCATTGGCTATCTGCGCCAAGAGGCGATGGAAGCTTTTGCCGAGCGCGAGAACACACTCTTTGCCGAAATGCTGACCGTCTTTGCCGACATCAAAGCCGAAGAGGCGCGTCTGAACGAACTGCAAGAGCAAATGGCGCACGGTGAACCTTCGGAAGCCTTGCTGGCCGAATATGGCGCGGCGCACGATCGCTTTGAAATGGCCGGCGGCTATGATTACGAAGTACGCATCGACCAGGTATTGCACGGCCTGGGCTTTTCCAAAGCCGATTGGCAGATGCCGCTCAAAGTGCTAAGCGGTGGCCAAAAGACGCGCGCCCTGCTCGCCCGCCTGCTGTTGGAGCGACCTGATTTGCTGATCCTCGACGAGCCGACCAATCACCTGGATGTGGACGCGATTGAGTGGCTGGAAAGCGCCTTAAAAACCTGGTCCGGCGCGGTGTTGATTGTCAGCCATGACCGCTATTTCCTTGACAAAGTGGTCAACGTGATCTGGGAGATGAGCCGCAACGGGCTGGAAACGTACCGCGGCAACTACAGCGCCTATGTGCAACAACGCCAAGAGCGTTGGGAGCGCCGCGAAGCTGACTACAATATGATCATGGAAAAGTTCCTGAGTGAACTCGACTTCGTCAAACGCAATATCGCCCGTGACAGCACGCGCGATCGGGCCAAGGGCCGCTTGAAACGGCTGATCCGCGAGGTGCGTGTGGTCGAGCAGGGTGGTTTAAACCTGCTGCTCACCAAAAACTGGGGCGAGGTGATGGACGAGGTGGACATCTCGGAAACGCGTTGGGGCGTGATGGACGTGGAAGGGGCGATAAAAGGCCTGCGCAACCCGAATGTACGCCCGCCCAAGCTGAGCATACATCTGAAGACAGCCTTGCGCAGCGGTAACCTCGTCTTGCGCAGCAGCGAGTTGCGGATCGGCTATCCGACCAAGTCCCTCTTTGCCGCCGACCC
>JBBRVA010000136.1:0-12975 GCA_038247295.1 Caldilineales bacterium
CGAGCCACTTTCAATCAATGCCAACTATCGCACCTTTTTGCGTAAGGTTGGGGGCGAATCCGTGATTGGGGCTGGGGTTATGCTGGTGGTGGCGATCTTAGTGCAGACGCCGGTGCCGCCCACACAAGCAACGGCCGCGCCGATTGGATCAAACTCGATTTTTAATGCCCTCCTCACTGCCGACGATTTAGCAATTCATCTGCAAATTTCGCCGAATCAGGTTGGCAACAATCAGTATGTAACCCATCTCGACCACGCCGACGGCTCTTCGATTGGCGAGGTGCAACTTGTGCGCCTGCTCTTTGTCCATCAAACGGCCGATCTAGGTCAGTCAAGTTTGGATCTTGAACCGCTGACGGGTGGTTCTTTTTCCGGTGAAGGGGCTTACCTAAACCGGGCAGGACCGTGGGATGTTTCGATCTATGTGCGGCGGCGCGGCATGGATGACACGCTGATCAAGACCGTGGTCGACGTGCCCGCGCCCGCCAGTAGCCCCGCCACGGGCGGTAGTATATGGCAAAACCCGGTCAGGACGTTGCCCACAGGTGTAGTTGTCGGCAGCGTGCTGATCGCCCTCATCTTTGCTCCGCTGCTTTGGTATCGTTCTCACCGTTGAAAAGCAACTCGCCCAGACCGGTCAGGTCTGGGCGAGTTGCTTTTCAACGGTGTTTAAACTGCCTTCACTTCGTCCCGATCAATTACCGATTAATCAAAGGCAAGTAGATCAGATTGTCCGTTTGGTTGGGGATCGTCGTCGGCACGGGCGTGACGGTCGGCGTTACACCTGGTAACAGTGTGGGCGTTGCGGCTGGCACGGTAGGGGTAGGTACATTGGGGCAAGTGTTGGTTGCCCCAGAACTGGGCAAGGCTTGGATGTAGGCCGCTGTGTTGCGTGTCCCACCACTGCCGTTTGAACAGCGTTGGCTAGAGTCACGCGCCGCATCGCCAGCACCTGCTTCGTTCACTTGGGGCTGGCCGGCATTGAGCAGCGTTAACAAGCCCGCATCGCTGTCTGGTCCGGCGCCATAAACAAAAGCGTCAAGCAAATTGACGGTCGTCACGACGGTGCTGCCAGTAAAATCGCTGGCGCTGCCCGTATAGAGCGCGATGGCATCAGGCCCATTTTGGAGCAAGCCATTGGTGAAAGTTAGCACAACGCTGGGCGCAAGGCTGTTGCCGATCACAAAATAGCCATTGGCGTTGGTCGTATAACCATCCAAATCCATCGTTTTGTATACTTGATCATCACTGCCGTTGAACAAGACAAGGACGAGCCCCGTCAGCGAAGTATTGCCCACACCACCGTCAAATAGTTCGACGAATTCTGCTGTATCGCTGCTGGTCTGATCAACATCTACTTCATTAATCAGCACATTCGTCGCTGCCGGCACGGATGGTGTGCCCGTAGGCGACGCGGTTGGCTTTGGCGTGGCCGAGGCCGACGGTGTCGGGGTCGCCGGCTCGACCACTGTGATGGTCCCGGTCATAGCTGGGTGAAGCGCACAGTGATATGTATAGACCCCAGGTGTGGTAAAAGTGTGGGTAAATGTCTGGCCATTGCTGAGGGAAGGAGAATTGAACGCTCCCGTATCGCTGGCTACTATGTGCGCAGTGCTGTCTAGATTCGACCAACGGATGATTTGGTTGACATTGATCGTCACCTGGTTCGGCGTAAACCCACTACTCTCGATTTGAATGGTGGCCGCCGCTGTCGTGCATTGGTTGAGTGCGCCTGGATTGGGTGTTCCTTGTTGGTAGGTGCTTGTGTTGCGTTGGCCGCCGCTGCCATTAGGGCAACGCTGGTTAGAATCACGTGTGGCATCACCGGCGCCATCCTCATTCACTTGGGGCTGGCCGGCATTCAACAATGTCAATAACTCGGCATCATTGGCCTGCCCGGTGGCATAGACGAGGGCGTCGACTAGATTTGCGGTGGTTAACGGTGTACTGTTAGGAAAATCGGTGCCGTTGCCTTCGTATAAAGTAACCGCATCTGCTCCTTGTTGCAAAAGGCCATTCGTAAACGTCACCACAGCAGATGCAACAGCCGAGTTCCCGATCACGAAATAGCCATTGGCATCAGTTGTATAGCCATCCAGGTCAAAGGCTCTATACGACAGATCATTGCTGCCATTAAAAAGCACCATCACAAGACCGTTGAGTGTGGTGTTGCCGACACCTCCATCATATAACTCAACAAATTCACTCGTATCGGTGCCAGTCTGATCAACATCGACTTCGTTAATCAACATTGTCGAAGCAACCAGTGGGTTTACTGCCGGTTGCAGGTCGTTTAGAAACGATGCTGACGCTAATTGGGGCGCTAGCAAACATAAAATGAGCACCAGCACCATGCCAAAGCGCATCGAGTAACGATGCATAAGATTCTCCTTTTGAACGACTGAGGGATTAATGAATAATGTAAGCGGACAAAAATTATTCTAAGGCAATTTTTGTTGAATTTAATCCGTATAATGACTGACTTTTAAGTAAAATATCTGAGCCCTTATCTGTATGCCTGTTTGTAGGCGCGCTGAGATTTGATATACAGCAAAAACAAATTGGCGGACTTTCCGTTGATGAGCGAACAAGTGATAGCCCGCAGCTATTCTAGTTGGATACAAATTGGGATATACGTTTGCTCTTTTGGAAGGCGAATTCCAGAACAATGGCGATCAACTCAGGTTAGATGGGCGTAATCTGTCGCTTGGCAGTCCTTATCTAGCTAACCTGAGGAATATCTGATGGTGTCACCACATCTACTTGTCACCCTTTCGATTAATGACATAGACCACGAACTCGCCTTAGAACCCCGGCGTACGCTGCTTGATGCCCTGCGCCACGATCTGCAATTGACCGGTACAAAAAAAGTTTGTGATATGGGCAATTGTGGGGACACGCAGCACCTATCTGAAGGCAATGGATCGCAAAGTGTGGGCCTTTGCCTTGGTCAGCGTAGCGGCGGTGGTACGCACGGATGGCAACCAGATCGCCGACGCGCGCCTCGTCCTCGGTGGCGTCGCGCCGATCCCCTGGCGAAGCACGGCGGCAGAACAAGTGCTGCAAGGTGCCGATGTGAGTGAAGCAACATTCATCAAAGCAGCCACTGCTGCCCTGGCCGGCGCGCAAGCATTAAGCGAGAATGCCTATAAAGTGCCCTTGGCACGCAACTTAATCCAGCGTGCCCTGACGACGCTCACTGCCGATCCAAATTCTAATGCCTGACCTGCCGAACGTGATCCTCGACACAAACGTCTTCGTTGCCGCTGGATTTAATGGGCGCAGTGCATCTGCGCGCATTATAGAGGCCGTGCGCAGCGCCCATCTGCGCCTGGTGTGGGACGAAGCGACGCGCGGCGAGAGCGAGCACATTGTGCGCAAAATTCCCCGCCTCGCCTGGGAACGCTTTGCCGATCTCTTTCGCGAGGTGGATCGCTTTCCGGGTGATACTCAGCCTGAGCATTTCAACTACATCACCGACCCTGATGATCGCAAGTTTGCCGCGCTCGCGGCGGCGACCGGCGCAACGCTGATCAGCAATGATGCCCATCTTTTGCAACAGCGCGCACATTTGGCCGCACCAGCGCTCACACCTGGGGAGTTTTGGCGTAAACATGGCAATGCAACGTAGGAGCTATTACATCTCTTTTGCCTAAAATAAGTTTCAATAGTCACATTGTTAAGCCTCTGATCTTACTAATCCTTTATTCGTCAAAGCTGCACCTAGCGTACGGCTTCCATTGGAGTCAATTGTATGTCGGTGCAAGCAAGTACCAGCGATGCTTCAGCCGTGGCGTGTACGCCGCTGGCTTTCTTATGGAAATTGTGGATCTACACTAACTATGATTGTAACCTCCGTTGCTCTTACTGTGTAGCCAAATCTAGCCCCAATACGGCGCGGCGTGCGCTTGGGTTAGCCAACGTCTCCCGGTTGGTTGACGAGGCTATCGACCTGGGTTTTAGCGATATCTTCTTCACTGGTGGTGAGCCTTTTATCCTCAACGATATCTATGCCATGCTGGCCTATTCATCGGCGCGCATAAAAACAACTGTCCTAACCAATGCTATGTTGCTGCGGTCAAAACGCTTAGACCAACTCCATGCCATCAACAACGAAAACTTGATTGTACAAGTCAGCCTTGACGGGGGCAATGCTGCTGATCATGATGCATACCGCGGCAAAGGCGCTTGGGCAAAGACCGTGGAAGGCATCCAACTCTTGCAGGAACGCGGTTTTCGCGTCCGCTTGAGCACGACAGAAACCCCCGCCAACGCGGCACGCGTAGACGAAATTTGCGCTTTTCACCGCCAGTTAGGCATCCCTGAGGAAGATCACTTTATTCGCCCCTTGGCGAAGCGCGGCTATTCCAAGGAGGGGCTAGAGCTGGATATGACGAATCTGATGCCGGAAGTAACAGCAAATCTTGACGGCATCTTCTGGCATCCACTTTCTACGGATGTAGATATGCAGATCAGCCGTAAGCTCTTCCCTTTGTCCAGTTCGGTAGAACGCATCCAACACCAGCTCGATGAAATTGCCCGCACCGGCAACAGCAAATTGATGACCTTTACCTGAGGTTAGCACTTTCTACTTCCGTGTGAAGTAAGGCCAGCAGATCGTTATCCACCAGCAGCATAATCAAGCAAGTCCGCTCAAACAACAAAATCGATGTAAGGAGAAATTTGGCGATGATTCAGGCATTGGTCTTTATCGAAGCAGAACCAGGTCGTGTCCAAGAGTTGGTCCACGAGTTAGCCGGTATGCAGTTAGACAGTTCGGTGATCAAACAAGTGTACGCCGTTACTGGGCGTTATGACCTGGTGGCGCTGGTTGAAAGTCCTACGGTAACATCGTTGGGTGATTGAGTCTCCAACGGCATCGGGAACGCCGTGGGCGTTCGTCACACTGAAACCAATTTGATCATCTGGTCTGCATCCGCCACCGAGGATTTGTAACCCTCATGGACGCAACCAGAGCAGAAGACCTGCGGACACGTGTTCAACAGGTTTATTCCAGTATCGCCACAAAGCCACGATCAAACCACCCTTTTCCAGTCGGACGGCCCTTGGCCAAAAATGTGGGTTACCCAAGCCAACACTTGAATAATCTGCCCGCCGCGGCTGTCGAAGCATTTGCCGGTGTCGCTGCTGTCTCACTTTTTGCCAAGCTTGAGGCTGGTGCTACAGTGCTTGATATCGGCTGTGGCGCTGGCCTTGATTCGTTGATCGCGGCCAAACGGCTTCGGTCAACCGGGCGCGTGGTTGGCCTAGATTTTAGTGCCGCCATGTTGGCACGCGCCCACCACAATGCCTTAACCACTGGATTTGCAAACATCCAATTCCTGCGCGCCGATGCGGAACGGCTACCCTTGGCCGATGCATCTATCGACACAACGCTCATTAATGGTATTTTTAACTTGAATCCGGCACGGACCGCGATCTTTGCAGAACTGGCGCGTGTGGTCAAGCCGGGTGGCGCGATTTATGCCGCTGAAATTGTGCTGCGCCGACCGCTACCGCGCGCAACAATTGCCAAAGAAACGGACTGGTTTGCTTGAATTGCCGGCGCCAAGGAGAGCGGGGCTTTCCTAGATGAATTTCGTGCCGTCGGCTTTCGCCAAGTAGCGCTGTTGCGCACCGCGCGTAATATGCGCACAAGGAATCCACATGTACTTGTCGCCGAAGTATGGGCTATCCGTTAATCAGCCACGAAATTATCCAAATTGATCGGAGTACGCAATGGCGCCGAAGAACTGGAAAACTTTAGCTTCCCGTGAGGTCTACCAAAACCCTTGGATGCGACTGCGCGAAGATATTGCCGAAATGCCCAATCGCAAAACCACCATCTACGGGGTGATCGAATGCAATGATTGTGTGGCTGTTTTGCCTTTTGTGGATGATGAGCATGTGGTGTTGGTACGCCAGTATCGCTATGTCTTTGCGGAGAATCATCGCTGGGAAATTCCCAGCGGCGGTGTCAAACCCGGCGAGTCGGCGCAGGCTGCCGCGCGCCGTGAACTGCGCGAAGAAGTGGGCTATGACGCACTGGAACTTCAGCCCGTCAGCACCTACTTTACAAGCAAATCGATCATGCGTGAAATTGGGCATCTCTTTATCGGCCGCGACTTAATCCAAGCTCAAGCGACCCCGGATGAGACCGAATTTTTGGAAATCGCCCTCTTTCCTTTTACACAAGTATTGCAAATGGTCATTGACAGCGAGATTCGCGATAGCATGAGTGTTATCACGATTTTGCACGCGGCGCGCTTGCGCAAATCGTTCTCCAGCGACAATTGAATTTTGGCATGTAATAATCCTGTAATGTGCAGGTAACAATTTTGCTTTTTAATGCGTGTATGATCATTGCCATGACAGCGATGACTTATTCATCAGGATTGATTTTGCTGATTTCCCATCATTCAACACTAAACGGAGACAAAGAGATGCAACAGGGTGAGTCGCGTTGGGAAGAACGCCTGCGCAAAATAGCAATTGTGATCGGACGACTGGGGTTGGCCTATCTCTTCTTTGCCAATATTTGGTGGAAGATGCCACCGGATTTTGGCTGTGGCGCGGCATTTACCTTTCCTGTCCTCAATCAAGAAGGCAAGGTTGATACCAGCAACAGTGGGGGCGGGCTTTGTTATTGGGTCGGGTTAGAATCTGCCTATGCCCCGCGCCCACGTACCGTCTTTATTGCCGATCTTCGTTCTGCCGGCGGGCCGCGGCTGGGCCTCAACATTACCCCGTTGGCGCAACTCAATGCACTTGTGATTGATAACATTATTAAACCCAATTTAGGCGTCACTGGCTATTTGATTTGGGGGGCCGAAGTTTTTATCGCGCTCTCACTTTTTCTTGGTTTGCTAAGTCGGTTGGGGGGCTTGGTTGCGATTGGCATTTCAGTGCAACTCTTTGTAGGCCTGGCCAACATTCCGCAACCCTACGAATGGGAATGGAGCTATGGTCAGATGGTGCTGCTCGCCATCCTCATGGTTGGGTTGGCGCCAGGGCGCATTTGGGGGCTTGATGTTTGGTTGCGGCGCCGTTTCGCCAACGCTAAAGGCCCTCTGGCAAGATTGGTGATGGCCTTCACATGATGCCGCAGATCTTGATGGTGGTCGCTAAACAACCAACGGCCGGTCAAACCAAAACACGGCTCTGTCCACCCTTGACGGGTGAGAGAGCCGCTGCGCTTTATGAATGTTTTCTGCGCGATACCCTGGACATCATGCGCACTACGCCGAATGTCACCCGGTCTATTGTCTATTTGCCAGAAGATGCTATCGGCTACTTTCGTGATCTTGCGCCTGATTTTATGCTGATGCCACAACAGGGTGCCGATTTGGGTGAGCGGCTCGACAACCTGCTCACTGCGGCGCTAGTTCAAGGCGCAACTGCGGCTGTGGTGATGGATAGCGACAGTCCTACCTTGCCGGCGGCCTATCTGAGCGCCGCTTTTACAGAACTACAGGAAGGCGCCGATGTCGTGTTAGGCCCCTGTGAAGATGGCGGCTATTATCTGATCGGTGTGAAAGTTCCCCAGCCGCGTCTCTTGCGCGAAGTGCAGATGAGCACTCCGACTGTACTGCGCGATACACTGGCGATTGCCGAAGAATTGGGCTTACGTGTGGCCCTGTTACCAACCTGGTATGATGTGGACACGGCGGCGGAGTTGCAGCGGTTGCACCAGGAATTACAGAACGCGTCTACCGCAGACAGTTTGTTGTCGCCGGCCCGTTACACACGCGCTTTTCTTCAGGTGAATGAGTGAAAAGAATAGGCCAAAGAATAGGCCCAACAAATAGGTCAAAGAATAGGATCGAGTGAATCGTTTGAGCCATGCACAATTGACACCGCTAACTGTTTCGTTACTGATTCCGGCGCTTAACGAAGCCGAATGTCTCCCTTCGTTGTTGCAGGAAGTGCCGCACGCGCTGCTTCATGAAATTATTGTGGTCGATAATGGGTCAACCGATGCCACAGCGATGGTGGCGCGCGCGGCGGGTACACGGGTGGTGAGCGAAGCGCGGCGTGGCTATGGTTATGCCTGCGCTGCCGGTGTAGCGGTCGCAACTGGCGATATTCTGGTCTTTATGGATGGCGACGGCAGCTTTGTGCCGCTGGAATTGCAACGGTTGGTGGCACCCATTGCCAGCGGCCAGGCCGATTTTGTTCTAGGCACACGGCTGCGCGGCGGCATGACCGCCGGGGCCATGCCGCCCCATCAGCGTTTCGGCAATCATCTGGTTGCATGGCTTGTGCGCCTCTTCTACCACATCGAGCTGACGGATTTAGGGCCGTTTCGCGCCATCCGCCGTGATCTGCTGGAGCAGCTTCAGATGCAGGAAAGAACCTATGGTTGGCCGATTGAAATGTTGGTCAAAGCTGCCCGTTATAAGGCACGTCTGCTGGAAGTGCCGGTGAGTTATCGACCCCGCCTGGCCGGCCAATCGAAGGTGGGCGGCACCGTGCGCGGCACGGTGCTTGCTACCTATAAGATACTGCGGGTTACGTTTCACTATTTGTGGTAGTTAGGAGTGCTATGTTTGAGATTGAACTGACCACGCGAGCGCAGTTAGCCCCCGCGCTGCCGCGCCAGCTTTACATTGAAGTAACCAACCACTGTAACTCCCTCTGTATCTCCTGTCCCCTCACCTATGACCATTTTCTGCCCCTAGAACCGAAACAGCATCTGAGTTGGGAGAACTTCCGGCGGATTGTCGACCCGCTGCCACACCTGGAGCGCGTCGTGCTGCATGGCATTGGCGAACCATTGCTCAATCGCGATCTGCCGCGTTTTGTGGCCCATTTGAAAGAACGAGGCGCTTACGTATTGTTCAATTCCAATGGCGTGTTGCTCGATCAAAAACGGGGCGATGCGCTGGTCGCCGCTGGGCTCGATGAACTGCGCGTCTCAATTGATGCTGTTACGCCGGCGCTCTATACCAAGTTGCGCGGGATTGACGCGTTGCCCAAAATCATCCACAACTTGCATGCTTTTGTTGCCCGCCATGCGCAGCCAGGCAGCCCCAAACTTTCGCTATGGTTGGTCGCCATGCAGGAGAATCTGCACGAGTTGCTTGATTTTGTCAAACTGGGCGCAGAAATCGGCGTGCCAGAGGTCTATCTGCAACGCTTAGTCTATTTTGGCAACGGTCAAGCGCTTGATGTCGGCAGCACCATGACGCCCGAACAGTCACTGTATGGAACGTTAGGCGAACAGCAAGAAAGGTTAATCGTCGAAGCGGAAGCACTGGCAACCCAGTTGAGCATCGTTTTTCGGGCTTCGGGCGCCACCACGCCCCACGAAAGTGTGAGTGTAAAGGGGCACCACCCCTGGCAAGGCTGTATGCGGCCGTGGTCGTTGATGTATGTTACCGCCAATGGCAATGCCTTGCCCTGTTGCATTGCGCCCTTTGCCACGCCAGATTACGCCGATATTTTGCTTGGCAATCTTTTTGCCACCTCACTGCCCGAGGTATGGAATGGGGCGCGCTATCAAGAATTGCGCGCCGCCGTGTTGAGTGAAGCACCAGCGCCGTGGCCCTGTCAACATTGTGGCGTCAAGTGGAGTTTGTAATGACGGCGATCAAGGGCCAGCCGTCCCCGAATGCCTTCTGGTTTTTTCCTTGGGTGCGGGCGTGCCGATGCGGTTAAGGTTAATGGCGATTGGCGCTGCCATGCCGCTGATTTACTGGCTGGGCATTGCAATGCCCTATCCGCTAGCCTTTGGGTTGGCCAATCCGCGTGGCACTTGGGTGATTCCGGGTGAAGGTTCACTGCGGGTAATGGCCTTACAGATTGGCGTCTATCTGCTATTGACCTTGTTGTATGTGGCGGCGTTGCGCACCTGGGCCGCGCTGGCTGGGCGTTTTTCGCATCCGGCCCAAGTGGGGTTCATCGTGCTGATCTGGGCGCTCTGTTGTTTGGCTTTGCTCTTTGCTGCGCCCAATGGAGAATCGCACGATGTCTATGATTATATCTTTCGCGGGCGGATGATCGACCGTTTCGCGGCGAGTCCGTTGCTAGTCACGCCGGATGAATTTCCAGATGCGCCTTTTTATCGCTATGTGGCTTGGAAACGGCATGTGGACACCTATGGCCCACTCTGGGAATACGCCAGTGGCGGCGTGGCCAAAACAGTGCGTGGCGTGCTGGAATGGGCTGGCGTTTTTCAAGAGCCAGCGTCGAGTTGCCCCCAATTAGCCGCCGCTTGCCAGTTACTAGCGGCTTATGTAACCGGCTATCGACTGTTGGCGATTTTTCTGACTGGATTTTCGGCGTTCTTCCTCTATCGCATCGTCCACACAACCCACACCGAATTTGCCCCGTTGGCTTTGGCAACCTGGCTTTGGAATCCTTTGTTGTTGATCGCCACGGCCTTAGGTGCCCATAATGACGCCCTTATGCTGCTGCTTTTCTTTTTGGCCTACTGGTTGTGGCAACGGGAGCATTGGTTAGCTGGCTGGTTGGCGGTTGGTTTGGCGACGCAGGTCAAACTGACCGCGCTGCTGCTATTGCCGGCGTTGGGGCTTTGGTTAGTGCGCAAACTTGGTTGGCTGCGTGCCATCTGGGTAAGTCTGGTCGCCGTTCTCATAATGCTGGGCATCTCGTGGACGCTCTATGCACCGTGGGGGGGCTGGGCAACCTTGCCGCGCATGTTGTATGAACGGCAGCTTTTTGTTGCCCACTCATTGGCGCAGATTCTCTACTTTTTGCTCTACAAATGGTCGGCGTGGTCTTACGCGCTGGTTTGGCAGATGATGGTGCAATGGGCTACCGCGCTCTTTCTGGCGGCAGCCGTGCTGTTGTGTGTGCGCACTTTTGCGCGCATGCACATAGGTCTGCAACACGCAGATCGCGAACTTTATCGCAGTTGCACATTACTTACGCTACTTTATCTTCTGGTGGGCAGTTTTTGGTTTCAGCCCTGGTATCTGGTGTGGGTGCTGGCCCCAGCAACGTTATGGGTGGATGGACGTTTTCCGCGCCAGGGCTTGCCCTGGGTCTGTTTTGGCGCGCTGTGTAGCAATGTGGTCTATGATCATCTGACACAACTGGCGCCGCTAGCCGTGCCGAATCTTGCACTTTATCGGCTGGGTGTCACCGTGCTGGTGGTGATCACTATCTGGTTGCCGCTTTTTATCGCCCAAGGTATTGGACATTCGGACAGTAAGTCATCGCTTAGAAATAACTTGTAGATTTTGAGATTAGTGATTGACAGGGCGCAATCTCTAATCGCTTAGGACGTACGCAAAATGAGTGTTCTTACGGCGGCTGAGCCGGCACCCGCTCAGCCGCCGTAAGTCCTATCTCTATCTTATTCTTGGATGATTACTAAAGCAGTGAGTCCGTACAAACCCTGCTTTACTGACCCACTGCTTTACTGTCCTACTATTTACGTCCAACTATACTCGCCACTCTTTCGATCAGGCGTAGTGCCTCGTAGCTACCATTCTCCACCCCTTTCTCGAAATCACCTGTTTTTTGCGCCATCTGGTTGGTCACATGCGCAAAGCAGACAACTGCCGTCTGCTTTGCTTCGGCAAATGCATAGAGCGCAGCAGCTTCCATCTCGACCGCCAAGATGCCTAAGGCTTGGGCATGTTGAATGGCCGCCGCGGTTTCCCGAAAGGGGGCATCGGTGGTCCAGGTTGCGCCGACATAAATCGTCAGCTCTGAATCTTGAAAAGCATTTTGCAAGCGTTGCAACAGATCGGCGCCAATCGTGCTAAAGTCGCTGGGCGGCAAATAGTGATAGCTAGTGCCTTCGTCGCGTAGCGCCCTATCGATCAAGATAAAATAGGGCGGTTCACCCCGCGCGGTGATCTGACCAGACGAGGTGATGCTGATCAGCAATTCGCAACCGGCGGCAAACAGCTCTTCGGCAACCAAGACGGCAAATGATGCACCAACCGCACAGCCAATGATGCCAAACCTGCGGCCATGGTGAGAAAACGTATACAAAATTGTGTGATAGCACGCCCAATCTGGATCAACTGTGGCCTGTCCCGTGGCCAGCAGAAAACGGACAATGTCGCCGTCTGGATCCAGTACGCAAATGGGCGGGACAACCCCTTCGCGCAACAATTTTTGGCGGCGCGCCTCGCGCAATAGGTTGTGCGCCGTAAAGACAGAACGGTCCTGATAATGCTTTTGGTTGAGAATGGGTGGGACTGGCATCAAAGCTGGGTCTCCAATCAGTAAACGGGGTGAGATTTTACTGCGCGTTTTCTTTCGTGATCAGCTTGCCGGGAATCGTCACCAAGTCACTGGCGGGTGCGCTGCCGGCGAGTCCTTGTTCGACAATATCAACCAACTGCTGCGCCATGCCGTCAAAGTCCTGCTGCACCGTGGCGATAAAGGGGCCACCTTTGACAATCTCGGCCTTGGCAAAGTCGGTGCCGTCAATGCCGACGACGCTGATGCCGGTGCGGCCAGCGGCTTCGATCGCCTGTGTCGCGCCCAGGGCGGGTTCGTCCCATCCCGCCCAGATGCCGGCAATCGCGCCATCGTCTGGGTTGGCGGTGAGCAGATCTTGCGTCAATGTGCGGGCAAAGTCGACCGGGCCAGGCACTTCGATGTGCTTCTTCTCCAGGATGGTAATACCGGGATACTTGGCAAATTCAGCGGCGGCCGCTTCGGCACGGGCGCGCACACCAGGGTGCGGATCATGCGTAAACATGACAACATTGCCCTGGCCGCCCAATGCCTCGGCCAGATAGTGCGCGCTCATCTCACCCAACGCGGCGTTGTCGGATGTGATGTTGAGCGCAACGCCATCGGCCACACCCGCATCTAGACCAAAAACCGGGATGCCCGCCGTTTTGGCCGACTCGAGCCCTTTGGTCATCTGTGCCGGGTCACCCATGCCCAGCACGATGGCATCCACCTCTTGGTTTACCGCGTCTTCGATGCGGCTGACCAGTAGGTTGAAGTCTGCATTGGTGTCGGTGACGGTCACGTTCCAGC